>JAIWNK010000087.1 GCA_020216845.1 Anaerolinea sp.
GCCTGCCCGGCAGGGTGCAGTGGAAAAAGGTGAGCGGGCGCACAAAGAATTGCTGCTTTCGCCGTTGTTGTGGTCGTTTGGGGTGTTGTTGTTGGTTTATGTTGGCGTGGAAAATGGCGTGGGGGGCTGGGTTTCGACCTATTTGGGTGAGACGACGACCATGGTCGCGGCAGATGCTGCGCTTGTGACCTCTTTGTTTTGGCTGGCATTGACGGTTGGTCGGTTCCTGGCAACATTGCTTGGGGTGCGCGTGAAGGCGGTGGTGTTGTTGGGCGGCAGTTTGAGCATTGCGTTGCTGGGCGCTTTGTTATTCGTAGCTGGTCAGGGGCATGTGGGCCTGAGCGTGGCAGCCGTGATTGTGCTGGGGTTGGGATTTGCGCCCATCTTTCCAACGGCTGTGGCCATGGCAACTGCGGCATTTCGGCAGGCTCCGGGGGCGGCAGCGAGTGTGTTGGTGGCCTTGGGCAGTGTGGGGGGAATGGTCTTGCCATGGTTGCAGGGCGTGTTGTTATTGAAGTTGGGCGCATTGGCCTGTACTTTGGTGACTCTGGGGGGTGTTTTGCTGATGGGCGGGTGTTTTGTCTTGGTCTGGATTTGGAATCGCAAGCTGGCTTAAATTAAAAATGGAGAACGATATGCGCGGAATGATTTTTGACTTCAATGGGGTGTTATCGTGGGATACGGATTTGCATGAGCAGGCGTGGCGGCAGATTTCTGCGGAGCTGCGTGGGGAAGCGATGAGCGATGAGGAGATGAAGCAGTACATGCATGGGCGTACCAATGCTGAGATTTTGGCGTATGTGTTGCAACGTCCAGTTTCGGCACAAGAGGCTGCTTTTCACTCTGAGCGCAAGGAGGTTCTCTATCGGCAACTGTTTTTGGCGCGCGGCCGGCACTCACTTTCGCCGGGGGCAACATTGTTATTGGATGCTTTGGTGCAGGCGGGTTGGCCGCATACGATTGCAAGCAGCTCTGGCTGGAGCAATATGGCGTTTTTCATTGAGCAGTTTGAGTTGGGGCGTTGGTTTAATATCCAAAAAATTGTTTATGACGATGGCAGTTTGCCAGGGAAGCCGGCGCCGGATATGTATTTGCGGGCGGCAGAACGAATTGGTTTGTCGCCGGCAGACTGTGTGGTTGTGGAGGATGCCCCCTCGGGGATTGAGGCGGCGCGAAGGGCCGGCATTGGCTGGATTGTGGCGATTGGACCCAAAGAGCGGGCAGTTGAGTTGGCTTCCTGGCCAGGGGTCAATCAAGTCATCATGCAGTTGGACGCTTTATTGCCGTTGGTGCAAGGCGGGATGGGCTGATTTAGCCTTTGAATGGTTGACCGTTGTAGGGCAGTGGATTGAGGGAAGCAATCAGTTCGCGGGTGTGTTGACGCATGGCGGCTGCCAGGGCTGGCCATTCCAACACGGGGGATAGGTCGCGGGCATGGATGGCGCGCCCAAATCGTAGGCGGATGTGAATTGGCCAGGCGTCACGGCGCACAATCTGTACAACCATTTGCAGAAAGGACGCAGCGCGCTGACGGGCTTTGGGCGGACGACGGTTGCGTACATAAGGCAGCTGATCGGCGTGTGGGCTGATGACCCCGCTCACAGCAGCGGGAAGGAATTGCGTTTGGGGTACTTTTTGCAGCATGATGCCAGGGCTGGAGGACCATTCGCTGAGGAATTCGAGTGCGCCGGGGCTAAAACCGGGGTCGGGGTCCATTTGTCCGGCGGGGAAGATGAGCACAACGTGTCCCTCATGTAGACGTGTGCAGGCAGCCCGGATAACGGAGGCGCGGTCGCTGGCTTCATCGCCAAGGTAGAGCATGTGTGGGCTGGTGTTTGGCATGGCCATCAAAAAGGGCTGTGGATTGCTGACCATATACACATCGTTGCGCGGCAAACTGGAGATGATGGCGAGGATTTCCAATCCGCCGGGGTGATTGCTGGTGATGAGCAGCGGGCCAACTTTGGGAATGTTTTCTGTGCCGCTGACCGTGCAAGAAGTGGAGAGACGGCGTAACATAGTGCCGCAAGCTGGTCCGATCCCTTCTTCGGCCACCTGAGCATCTGTATTGGCCAGCAGGGTGGCAAAGCGGCGCATGGCTGGGCGGAAGATCAGCCCAAATAACCCGGCGCGACGCCCGCGAGGGGGAATATTGAGGCCTGAGAGTAATTCGCGCGTGCAGATATTGGTTAGGTTTTGAACAGTTTGAGGGTCAGCTGTCATAAACTCGATCAGATTAATTCAAGCCATCAGGCGATCGGCTAGTTGGATAAAATCGGCGCAACGCCACTCAATGCCGCTGCGTAATGGCCATTCGCCGCGTAGCCCTGCTTGCCAACGGGCCGGAATGGCCGAGAGGCCATAGGCTGCGCCGGCAATTGCGCCCATCACTGAGCCGGCGGTATCTGCATCGGCGCCAAGGTTGACGACCTGTATCAATGCCTCTTCAAACGAGTCGGTGGTGAGCAGCCCCCAGATGACGCTTTCAAGGGTGTGACGCACCCAGCCAGTGTTGCGCAGCGCTTCACGACGTCGGGTGGGGGCGCGCTCGATCACGGCGCGCAATTCGGCGGGCATATCTACCGCGGCCAAAGTCGCCTGGACTGCTTCGGCAGGGGCCATGCCATGTGAAAGTTCGAAGATGAGCAAGTTGACAAAGACGGAAGAAGCAACACATTCTTCGTTCATGTGCGTAACTCGGCTTTGCAGTTCGCTGTCGGCGATCAGGTGCAGGCGATAATCCCACCAGGCAACGGCAACTGGCCAACAGCGCATGATGGAGCCGTTGGCGGCGTTGGATGGGCTGCCCTGACGAGCGCGTTCGGCTGCTTCTTCCCACGTGAGGCCATCTTGCACACCTTTGAGGACGATGGAGGTATACAGGCCAATATCGGGTGGATTGCGGCGGAACCAGTCTAGAAAGCGTTGTGACAGATCAACGGGGTTGAGTGGGCGATGGGCAAGCAAGCTTTCGGCCAGGGCCAGGGCCATTTCTGTGTCGTCGGTAAATCGGCCAGCAGCAACCCGCCCGGGAATCAGATCGCGCACCAGGCTTTCGGGCGGGGTGGGGGGGCAAAATTCCAAAGGCATGCCAAGCGCATCGCCAATGGCAGCTCCAACAGCTACGCCGCGTAAACGGTCTTGCATTTGTTCGTCCAAGTGTACCTCGCAGATTGAGATGACAGATATCTTGATTATAATGCAAGAGTGGTAGAATCACAGCATGGACCTTTTCGATCACGTTATGCAACAGGATATGGAAGCCCGTGCGCCGTTGGCGGCGCGAATGCGACCGCGCAGCTTTGAGGAGTTTGTTGGACAGGAACATATCATTGGCGAGGGGCGATTGTTGCGCCGCGCGATTCAAGCGGATCGGCTATTCTCATCTATTTTGTTTACCGGTCCGCCCGGTACAGGCAAGACAACCCTGGCACAATTGATTGCGCAATACACACAGGCGCATTTTGAGACGATTTCAGCCGTGTTGGCTGGGGTGGCAGATTTGCGGCGGGTGATTGGTGAGGCGCAAGAGCGGCGGCGCTTGTATCAGCGACGGACGCTGTTGTTTGTGGATGAGGTGCACCGGTGGAACAAGGCTCAACAGGATGCGTTACTGCCACATGTTGAGAGTGGGCTGATTACCCTGATTGGGGCAACGACCGAAAACCCATATTTCGATGTGATCCCGGCGTTGGTGTCGCGCTCGCGTGTGTTTGAACTGAAGCCACTGACGGATGAACAGCTGAATCGGGTTTTGGAGCAGGCGTTACACGACCCCGAGCGCGGCTATGGCCGTTATACCGTGCAATTAGAAGAGGCGGCGCGGCAGCACCTGATTGATTTGTGTGGCGGAGATGCGCGCAATCTTTTGAATGCGTTGGAACTGGCCGTGGAGACAACGCAGCCAATGCTGGATGGGCGGATTGTCATTACGCTGGAGGTGGCACAAGAATCCATTCAGCGCCGCGCGGTGGTGTATGGCAAAAATGGAGACCCTCACTACGATACGATTTCTGCTTTCATTAAATCGGTGCGCGGCAGCAACCCGGATGCAGCATTGTATTGGCTGGCAAAAATGTTGTTGGCCGGGGAAGATGCACGCTTTATTTTGCGCCGGCTGATCATTTTGGCAGGCGAAGATATTGGGTTGGCTGACCCGCGCGCGTTGCAGGTGGCTGTGGCGGCAGCGGATGCGTTTGATCGGCTTGGTATGCCGGAAGGCATCTTTCCGATTGCGGAGGCGACCTTGTATTTGGCGACGGCGCCTAAATCCAATTCGGTGATGGCTTACTTCCAGGCGGCAAAATGGATCGAAGAACATGGGGTTGGCCCTGTGCCGTTGCACCTGATGGATTCGAGCCGCGATGCGCGTGGCTTGGGACATGGACAAGGGTATCTCTATCCACATGATTATGAAGGGCATTTTGTGGCGCAGGATTATTTGCCGTCGGGGATGGAGGGGGTGCGCTTCTATCAGCCTTCTGATCAAGGCTATGAGGCAAGTTTGTTCGAGCGATTGCAGCGTTGGGCAGCACAGGGAAAGAAGCCGTGAGCCTGGTCTATTTGCTACGACATGGCGAGAACGATGTAATGGCGCGCCGTTTGGCTGGGCGGTTGCCCGGCACGCACCTCAATCGGCGCGGGCAAGAGCAGGCGCAGCAGGTGGCCGAAAAACTGGCCGATGCTCCTATTCGGGCTATCTTTAGCAGTCCATTGGAACGGGCGGTGGAGACGGCAATGCCGTTGTCGGAGCGTTTGGGCGTGCCTGTGCAGGTGTTGGATGGGCTGAATGAGGTGGATTATGGGACGTGGCAGGGGCGAAGTTATCGTCAATTGGAGCGATTGAAGCTTTGGCGGCAGCTGCGCGTGGCGCCTTCGCGGGTGCGCTTCCCTGGCGGTGAGACGCTGATGGAGGTGCAAGAGCGGGCTGTGATGGCTGTGCAGTGGGCTATGACACAGGTCGGCGCTGACGAAGGGGTGGCGTGCTTCACCCATGGGGATGTTGTTCGATTGGTAACGACCTGGGCTTTGGGGTTGCCGTTTGACTCGTTTCGCCTTTTTCAGGTGGATACGGCTTCGCTGACGATTTTGGCGTTTGGCGAAGGCCGTTTGCAGCAGGTGCGATGTGTTAATCAGAACCTGGCAGGCGACGAAACCAAAACCAGGCCGAAGGCCAGGGGGCTTGATCGTTAACCTGCGTTTGACCATATTCGACCGCACTGAGGCAAAACCCTTTTGCAAACAGGTTTTGCAAATTGGCTTCGTCCATCCAGCGGTGGGCGTTTTCAGCATCGTCAGGGGTGGAGAGGTGGGCAAAAAGCAGATAGGTCGCCTGAGGGGATAGCAAGCGTAGCAATTGGGCGTGATAGTCGGCGAGCTCATCTGTTGAAAGGCTATGAGCGCAGCCGACATCAAGGGCAAACTCATAGGGCCCGGTGAGAAAGTCTAGCCGTGTGACGGGGGATACGTGGAAATGGGCCAGAGTGTGCAGGTTGGCGGCTTGGGCGCGGCGGGTGGCTTCTTGAATGGCTTGTGGGATGAAGTCTACCCCATCTACTTGCCAGCCCAGTCGGGCCAGATACAGGGCAGCGCGTCCAAACCCACAGCCCAGGTCGAGGGCGCGTCCAATGGGCATTTGAGCTGCTGTACGAAGCACTTCTGGGGGTGGGTCAGGCTGATCCCATGGAATGCGTCCGCTTTGATAGATTTCGGTCAGGCGATTGGGATCACTCATGCTTAAGAGGTAAAGCGCTGGTAAAAGACGGCTAGCTGGGCGCGCACCAGGTTGATTTCAGCTCGTTGCTGAATCAGTTTCAGGTTGAGTTCGGCTGCCTGATGGCGTAGGGTGGGATTGGTGAGTGCCAGGACGATGGCTTCGGCCAATGCTTGCGGGTTGTGAGGATCTACCAGCAGGCCATTGATGCCGGGCGTAATCCATTCGCGCAGTGATTCAATATCGCCGGCGATTGGCAGGCAGCCGCAGGCCATGGCTTCTAGCAGGGTGTTGGGGGTGCCGTCGTGGGTGGTGATGGAAAGGGTGATGTCGGAATGGCTGAAGAGATTCCACAAGGCGGGTTGTGGCAGCCCAGCAAGCAGGCGCAGATTTGGTGGGCGGTGGATGCGATTGGCCCAGTGTTCAGCCTCGGCCTGACCGGCCATGCCCGGGCAGACGAAGCAGACGTTTGGCCAGCGTTGCAAGACGAGGGGAATGGCCTGAAAGAAGGTGTCGGTGCGGGCGTAGGCGGGGCGAATGCCGCGCGGGTTGATGATGAGGGGGACATCACCGGGCAGCTCTGCCGGTAGTTCCGTAGCAATGCGCCCCATTTCGGTCAGGTCAATTCCACCAGATGTGAGGATGTTGAGCGTGGGCCGGTTGGGGTCAAACCCCCATTGTGGTGCCAGGCGGATGTCACGTCCGGCATCGGTGATCAGTCCGTCGGCGCGGCGCAGGGCGCGTCGGGTCCAGGCGCTCATGAGCGGTGAGGCCGGCGCGTGCAGTGTCAGGTCGTTGCCCCAGGTGGAGAGAATCAATGGGGTGTTGGCAGGGGTATAACTGGCCAACATGCCCTCGAACGGAATGCGCAGCGCATGGACAAGATCGGGTTTAATTTCTTTGACCAGGCGGGCCAAACGCTTGCCACTGAGGGGCAAGGTGAGTGGGCCAAGCAGGTAGCGCCCGGAAAGGAAAAGGCGGCGAAAACGGCTGATCAGGGGCCTCAGCGCGCTGGCGCGTCCGGTGCTGTTGCCGGAGGCAGCCCCGCCGAAGGCGGTTGATAAGATGATCGTTTGTTCAACGCCGGGTAGAGGTGTGCAAGGGAAGGTGGAGATGAGGGTGACGCGATGCCCGAGTGCCAGCACGCCGGGTATCCAACGGCGGGTAATGGGGCTGCGACCATCAGCAACAATGAGAATATGCATGAAAAAGCTCCTACAACACAGATTGGACGGCGGATGCAAACGCAGCGACCATCGTTTCCAGATTGATTTCTTCACGAACGATGCGATATGAAGCCAGGCCCATGCGGCGCAGGCGCGACGCCTCGCGAGTTGCTTCGGCAATGGCAGCTTGAAGAGCGGTTCGATCGTTGGGGGGCACATTCCAGCCATTTTCGGGGCGCACCAGGTCGGATTGAGTGCCATCACCGGCGGCGACAATGACGGGGAGAGCCCGGCTCATGGCTTGTTGGATCGCCAAACCACCGGTGCCGGGCAGGACAAATAAGTCAGCCTGATCGAGTAAGCGAATGAGTTCCTCACCATGTCGGGTGCCCCAGAAAACGGCATCGGGCAGAATTTGGGCCGCTTGAGCTTCGAGTGTGGCGCGCTCAGGCCCATCGCCCACAATCCAAAGTTGGGGTGGGGTGGGTTGTGCCGCGCAGGCTTGAATGAGCTGGTCTACAAGTTTGCGTGCTTGTAATCGCCCCACAAAAATGATGGTGGGACGGGCGTTGGCGAATTCTGGGGGACGTTGCGGAGCTGGTTCAGTTGGGCGTGCTGCAACCGCATTTCGGGCGACGAAAATGCGGTCAGCACTTAGGCCAGCGGCGTGATATTGGTCTGCCCCTTGCTGACTGTAGGTAATCATGGCGTCAAATTGATGGAGGAAGCGCGCCCGCCAGGTGCTGCGCAGACGATTGGTGGGGGGGGCGCCCAAGCCCCACCCGATGACGGGGCGATGGCGGGCATGCATCCAACGGACGGCAAACGGGCTGAGGAGATAGCGCGGATTGGCTTCTAAAATCAGCACTTGTGGTTGCCAGGTTTCTAACCAGTGCAGCAGGCCGCTTTGCCAGCACAAATACCAGGGCTCTTTGAAGAAATGGCGGTTTTTGGCAATGGTCACTTGAGCCCCGGGAATTTCAAATTGATTCTCAACCATTTCGTGGGGGCGTGGCTGACCCGCAAAGATGCCCAGGCCTTGTGGGCAATCTGCGGCAAGCGCCTGGAAGAAGGGCGTGCGATAAACCGGCAGGACGCGTTGTTGTAGTCCGAGGCGAATGGGAATCATAGCGAGATGACTTTGATTTGTGAGCCGATGGGCGCTTTTTCAACTTCGATGCGGGTGGGAAAAGCGTCTTTCATGCCTTCCAGGTGGGTGATGACCAGGATGCGGGCAAAATCGTTGCGCACCAGGTGGATCGCTTCAATCAGGCGCTGAATGCCATCGGCATCCTGACTGCCAAAACCTTCGTCAATGACGAGCAGTTGCAACCGTGCCCCGGCACGTTGGGCCAGGACGCGCGACAGGGCCAGGCGGATGGCAAAGTTGACGCGGAAGGCTTCGCCGCCTGAGAACATTTCGTATTCGCGCGAGCCGGCGGAATCGCTGATGAGGATGTCGAGGGTCTCGCGTTTGTCATCACGAGATTTGTCTTTGTAATCGCGTTGGGTGACAAAACGGACAGACATGTTGCCATCGCTAAGCCGGTCAAGCAATTGGTTGGCATGTTCTTCAATTTCGGGCAAGGCTTGCTCAATCAGCAGGGCGGGAACACCATCTTTGCCGAAGGCTTGCTCGAGTGTTTTCAGACGGCTGATTTTGGCCGTGCATTCGGCACGTTGACGGTTCAAGTCAGCCTGACGGAGACGTAGATTGGTAAGGACGTTATATTTTTGTTGTGCTGCACCGACTACTTGATGTTGTTGCTTTTCTTTTTCCTGTAGGCGATAATATTCTGCTTCGACATCGTCCAGGTTGGGTAATTGGATGGCAAGAATGCTTTGTTCCAGTTGATGGTAACTTTGCTGCTGTGCTTCAAGTTTGGGGAGGCGAGTGTGCAGCTGTTGCTCGACGCGGTTAATTTCGCCTTCAAGCGGGGTGAGAGCGGCGCGGGCTTTTTCCAATGTTTGCAGAGCTTGTTGGCTGGCACGTCCGGTTTGTTCGGCCTGACGGGCGGCCTGATGTGCCTGCGGGTCGTAGCCGAGTTGATGCAGGGCGGCGTCAATGCGGGCAAGCTCGGCGCGGGCCGCTTTGCAGAAATCTTCCTCTGCTAATTGGCGAGAGACTTCTAGCAGGCGCGGGGCAAATTGTTGCTCAAATTGCTGCACCGATTGTTGCAAGGTTTGCTGCCGTTCCAATAGGCCTGCCCAACGTTGACTGACGGTTTGGTAAAGCGGTTCAAGATTTTGGATTTGTTTAATTTGCTGCCTGAGTTCTTCCTGACGTTGCGTGTTGGCAGCGATTGTGGCCTGATTGCTGCGGTGTTGATTGCCCATTTGCTCACCGGCGGCGCGCAAGCTCTGGATGAGTGTTTGACGGTCTTCGGGGCTGAGCGGGCGATTGCAGGTTGGGCAACAGCCATGTGCGCCTTCAAGCGTTTCGATTTGTTGTTGAAGTTCGTACATGGCCTGTTTGAGCCGGGCCTGTTCAGATTTCAGCTCGCCGGCTTGCGCACTGAGCTGTTCCAGTTCTTGTTGGAAGCGGGTGCGTTGTGAAAGCTGTTCACGAAGGTCTTGCGATTCTGCTTCAGCTTTGGCAATTTGTTCGCCCAGGCTGATGATTTGAGCTTTTTGTATTTTGGCTTGTTGTTGTTTTTCAAGCAGGCTTTTTTGTTCTTGTTGCAAGCGGGCGCGTTCGGTTTCAATTTCCGTTTGTGGGACGTAACGTTGGCTTTGAAGGGCGCGGAATTTTTCGGCCAAAGTTTCCCATTCTTGCAGCTCGATAACCGTTTGCTGCCAGGCGAGGTATTGGGCTTGAATTGTGTCAGCTGTGCTTAGCGTAGCCAATAATTGTTGCCGCTCCGCCTGACGCTCTTGCAGCTGATGTTGTAATTGAGCAATTTGCTGACGTTCGTTTTCCAATTGTTCTGCTTGCAGCTTGAGCATTTTGCGCTGTTCGCTCAGAGAATTGCTTTGTTGGCGCAGCCATTCAACCGTTTGGGCCTGTGCCTGACATTGATGCGAAAGCTCTTCCAGTATGCGCATCGCTTGCTGCAGGTTCTGTTTGCGTTGCGGTTCTTCGCTTAATTCGATCTCAATCTCAGCCAACTGTCCATCAATG
>JAIWNK010000088.1 GCA_020216845.1 Anaerolinea sp.
CGGCTGAGTTCGGCTTCTTCGCGTTTGCGGTGTTCGGCAGTAGTTTGGCGATATTGTTCCCAAACATCCAGGCCAAGAATGCTGCTGAGAATGCGTTTGCGTTCGCTGGGGCGTTGCTGGGCGAATTGATCGGCTTTCCCTTGCAGGAAGAAGGCGGAGTTAATGAAGGTGTCGTAATCGAGCCGTAAGATGGACTGGATGCGTTCTTCCGTCTTGCGAATGCTGGCCTCGGTGAGCGGTTTGAGCTGACCTTGGGCATTGTAGACGAAAAATTCCAGCGAGCTAGTTTTGTTGCGCGGTTTGCTGCGCTGAATGCGGTAGCGGTTGCCTTCATATTCGAAGTCAAAGGTAACCTGGGCCAGTGCGGCGTGGCTGTGAATGAGTGCATCATCAGAGCGGCGGGCTTGCCCAAATAGGGCCCAGGTGATGGCATCCAACAAAGAAGATTTGCCCGCACCATTGGCGCCAGAGATGCAGGCGATATCAAATTCGCTGAAGTTGATTTCGGCAGGCTCTAAGTAAGAAAGGAAACCGGCAATGCGAAGACGGAGAGGGTTCATACACTTTGCTCGTTGCGAAGAATTGGACTGACAAGAACTTTGTCTACACGTCGGCCATCCATATCCATCACTTCAAAGCGCAGGTTTTGCCATTCAAAGTGTTGACCGGCGGTTGGAATGGCGCCAATTTGGGTCATGATGAACCCGCCCAGGGTTTGATAGCCAATGCGCTCTTCGTCGGGCATTTCGCGCAGATTGAAGATATCTTTGAATTCGTCAATGGAAATGAGCCCATCGAGCAGCCAACTGCCATCTTCGCGCTGCACAGCTTGCTGTTCTTCTTCATCTCCTTCTGGGCGGATCTCGCCGACAATGGCTTCCAGAATATCATAGAGGGTAACCATGCCGAGTAAACCGCCGTATTCATCAATGACCAGAGCGACATGTACGCCAGCTTCTTTGATCATTGCCAAAACTTTGAGGATGGACATGCTATCTGGAACGAAGAGTGGTGGTTGAAGCATGGTTTTGATCTCAACCGGATGATCGCCCAGGCAGTGGCTGAGAAAATCGCGTGCTAGCAGGATGCCTTGAACGTTATCGAGCGTGCCCTGAGCGACCGGAAAGCGGGTGTGGCCACTGTTGAGAACAGTTTGGCGCAGTTCCTCAAAGGGTTCGTCCAGGTCAAGCCATTCAATTTCGGTGCGGGGCGTCATAACCGAGTCGATGTAGCGGTCGCCGAGTCGGAAGACGCCCGTGATCATGTCCTGTTCGGCGGTTTCAAAGACGCCAACTTGGGTACCTTGTTCCATCAAAACTTTGATTTCTTCCTCGGTGACGGGCGGTTCTTGGGAGGGATGAGTGCCAAGCAGGCGCAGGCCAAAATCGGTGGACTTGCTGAGCAAAGAGACGATGGGTGCAGTCAGCCAGGCCAGGGCGCGCATTGGTTGTGCAACGATGATGGCAATGCGTTCGGGGTTGTTGAGGGCTAATCGTTTGGGGATCAGTTCGCCGATGACGAGGGAGAAATAGGTGGTCAGTAGTACAACGATGGCAAGGGCAAGCCCCTGACTGATGTTCGCAAGCCAGGGAATTTTCTGTAGCAGCAGTGCCAGGCTTTGGGCAATCGTTGCGCCGCCCAGGGCGCCGGAAAAGATGCCGACCAGGGTGATGCCGATTTGGACGGTGGAAAGGAGGCGGTTGGGGTTTTCGGACAGCTGTAGAGCGGCCATGGCGCCGCTTTGGCCTTCTTCGGCGCTTTGTTGCAGGCGGGCTTTGCGGGCGGAGACAAGCGCAATTTCAGACATGGCAAAGACGCCATTGATGACTAGCAGGAGAAAGATGATGAGAATTTGGACGAGTGTTGCATCCATAATTGTTTGATTAACGAGGGCGTGTGGTGCGTTTTGGGGCGGGTTTTTGTGCCTCAGCCAGAGCATTTTCCAGTTGCTCAATGCGGTCTTGTGCTGCTTGCAACTCGCGGCGGATTTCGCCAGCTTCTTCATGGGTGTCGTGCAATTCGCGGTTCATTTCAATGATGCGTTTTTCGCGCTTGCTGATTGTTTCTTGTAACTCCTCAATTTTTCGGTCGCGTCCGGCCAGTTCGCGGCGCAGGTTGACCGATTCGCGCTGTTCGCGCTGCGGGTTGAAGCTTTCTTGTTGAAGTGAATCTTCGAGGCGTTTTTGCAGGGCGGCAATTTGACGGTTTTTGGCAGCGATTTCATCGCGTGCAGCTTGGAGTGCTTCTTGAGTGGTGCTGAGTTGTTGGCGCAGTTCGCGCAGGGTTTTTTCTGCTTGCTCTTGTTTTTCCAGGTTGCCCAGGGTCTGTTGGCGCTCGGCGATGGCTTGCTGCAATTGTTGCAATTCCTGGCGGGCGCGCTCGATTTCCTTTTGTTCCGCGGTTGGTTGGGGTGTGGTGGAAGGTGGGGCTGCGCGGCGGGTGATGGGGCGAACAGGTTGTCCGCCGGGCAAAAACGGTGGGCGGGCAACTTGGCGGCTGAGTTTTGGGGCGATTTTTGTGTTGGCGGGGGCTAGCGGTGCAGTGGGTTGTTCACCTTGCGTTTCTGTGGCCGTTGCGTGCTGCGGTGTTCCGCTGCGACGGCTGGATAATTTTTGCAGCTGACTGTCAATCCATTGGACAAAGTTCTTGTTGCCGAGCTGCGTATAGATTTGATGAGCTTGTTGATAGGCTTCAATGGCGGAATCGAATTCTTGCGCCTCGGCGAATAGAGAAGCGTTGAGGATGAGTGCGTAGGCGTTAAATTCGCGCAGCTGCGTTTGTGCGGCTGGTTCAAGCGACATTTTTTCAAGGCGCGCCAGCCGTTTTTCGATCGAGCTGAGCGCATTCTGCCGTTCGCTGCGCTCAAAGGTGGGGGTTTGCACAATGATGCCAAGAATGCGCAGGGTCATCCATTCGTCATCAACCTTAGCAAGGTGGAAGAGCGTTAATAAAAAGGCTTTGCCTTCTGCACTGCCGCCAAGTTCTTTAGCGCGTTGTATCAGATGTTGCCAGGTGGCCTCATCAAGGGGCGTTTGGGCAAGTTGTCGGGCGATCGCTTCTGGGGCAATGTTTTGCTGAATTTTGGCTAAAATCCAATCACCAATTTGTTGCATGAGGTTCCTCCACGAGAATCAAGTTGTCTCAGAAGCGGTTGCTTCACCAATCATTTGGCTGGCCAGTTTTTGCAACTCGGCAATGTCTGCCCCGGGGGTGTTGTGTGTTTTGAAGTACAGGTTGAGCAGGTCGAGCGGGGTGAGACTGCTGATGGTGCAATCGTTGGGCAGGCGCAGGCGCGTTTCAATTTGTGGGCGGCGGACGAGGTGAAATTCGAGAGCTTCGGCGGCATAACGACGCAGACCTGGCTCGTCTAGCAAGGCCTCAAAGGCTTTGGGGTAGGTGATGGTCAGGCGCACAATGGCATTGCGTAATTTTTCGGCGGGTGGCAAGACGTTCAGACACTGCTCTGGCACATGCTCGCCGGAAGTGATGGTGACTTTGTAATCCAAAAAGGTGCGACCGTCTAGCTTGCGCCATTCAACCTGTGTGGGCTCTCCGGCGGTGATGTGAGCGATGACAAAGAATTTGTCGTCGGCAGCTTCGCCAAAGTCAACGCGCTCGATAGAGCCGGGGTAGATGACGGGCGGGGAGGCGTTGGGGTTGAGATTTTGCGCTTTGTGAATGTGTCCAAGGGCGGTGTAAGACAGGCGTGGGTCGCAAACCATCGAAAGCGGCAAGACAAGATCATTGCCAAGCATGACGGAGCGTTCGCCGCCATATTGTGCTCCCTGGATGGATGCGTGAGCTGTGAGCACGGCGGGTAAGTTGGGGTCGAGGTTTTCTAGCCAGCCCTGAACCAGGCTGGAAAGGCGTTCTTCAATGGCCGTGTAGATTTGCTCGGGGTCCAGGTTTTCTTCAGAAAGGGTTGCAACCAGGCCGGAGCGTGAAACCCAGGGCAGGCAAAGGATTTGCAAGGGTAAATCCCACAGGTCTTGGGGGCCCAAAAGAGTGGGCCGGGCAATAACACGCACATATGGAATTTGAAGGGTTTCGTATTCTTGCAGCGTGTGGGCGCGTCCGGTGGCAGGGGAGAGGTCGTGGTTGCCAATCAGCAGCAGGGTGGGGATTTGCGCCTTTGACAGGCGCTTCATGCGCCGGCCCCATTCGCGTTGAAACGTGGGGGCCGGCGTGCGGTCTTTGTAGGTGTCGCCGGCAAACAAGACCAGGTCAACCTTTTCGCGAATAGCTGTATCTATAATGGTGTCGAGGGCGGCGAGAAAATCCAACACGCGCCGTGGCAGTCCGGTCTGTGGGTCGTGACGACCGTGACTGACAATATCAATGTGGGCGTCGGCAAAATGGAGGATGCGTAGGGTGGACATGGAAACAAATCTCAGGGTTGAACACCCAGTTGGGCGGCTAGATCGAGGGCGGGGCCATAGTTGGGGTGATATTCGAGCGCCTGACGCAGGTCAGAAACTGCTGCATCGGTGTTGCCTAGTGCGGCCTGGGCGCGGGCGCGCCAGATCCAGCTTTCTTCCAGGCCTGGCTTGCTGTAGGAGCTGGTGCAAACACCCGAAAGGGTAGTGGTGGCAAGGTCAATCACATCCTGAAACCTGCCCGTGTTGAAGTAGGCGAAATAAGGGCCCGTTTGGTACCACATCATGCGATGTGGGCGCGGCTTGGGCAATTCGGCATACAGGCGGAAGGCCTCGTCGTAGGCCAGAGCGGCGTTGCCATAGTCGCCTTGTCGGTATAGGCTGGTGCCGCGGTTGAACAGGGCAAAGAAGCGCTGCCGGCCTTGCAGCGTGGCAGCCTCTTCAGCAGCGATCTCGGCGGCGATGCGGTCGCTTTCGGCGGGGTCGGCATAGGGCCCGAGGAGACTCATTAGCTCAGCTTCGCGTTCCGGCGGATAGATTACCATGAAAATGTAGTTGAAGGCACGCCAATCGTCCTGGAGGGTATCATATCCTTCGGCAACGGTTGGCTTTTCCTTTGAGGCGGTGTATGAATCCATGGCAATGATCACTTGTGAGGCATCGTTGTAGCCAATGATTGTCTGGTAGTGGCCCATCCAGGAATTGCCGCCCGTGCAAAGATCTTCAAGGATGACACCTTTTTCGATGATGACAGGAAAGCCGGCGGCGACCAGCGTTTTGAGCAGGGCAATGTTGCCACCGGAACGAACCACGATGGAAAGATTGGTTGTGCTGACGACGTAGTCTGTCAATTCGTAGGGCATGACGTTTTTATCCCATTGACCGGGTTTGATGGCTTCAGCAATGTCGGTGACTTTGCCTTGCCAGCCCCAATAGGAGAGGGCCATGAACAGGTTGGCGGGTGCACAATAGTTCCAATAGCCGTGCTGGGTTTGATAGGTGAGGCCGCTTAGCTGCACACTGGGGGGCAGTGCCGTGGGGGTCGGGGTAGCTGTGGGCGGGATGGTTTGTGGAGTGGGGGTAAAGAGGATGGTTGGCGTTGATGTGGGGGAGGCGGTTGGCCGGGGGCTATCGGGCAATAGGATTTGTGCAGTTGGGATGGGGAGTGGGGTGGTGGTGCCGGCAGGGATGAAAACCTGTTCGTTGACGGGAAAGATCGCGGCGCGCAAACGCAACCAAACGCCCTCGGCGCGCGAGCGCAGGCCCGGGATGAGCAAAACCAATAAAAGGGCGGCGGCACCGATGATCAGGACAGCCCCCCAAGAGAATTGCTTTTTTGGCATGAGCATGGTTAAATTATATCAGGAATGATGAGGCCAAATGAGCAAAAATAGATAAATTGCTGTGCAACTTGTTGAAATGTGGCATAATAAAGAAGAGATAAGGTTTTTCTTTTAGCGTTTTGTAAGGAGTTTCGAAATGGGTAGTTGTATATTTTGTGACATTCTGGCCGGTAAAAGCCCAGCAAGTATGGTGTATGAGGATGATCTCTGCGCTGCTTTTATGGATATTCACCCAATTACGCCGGGGCATGTTCTTGTCGTGCCGCGGCAACATTGTGAAGGTTTGGCGGATTTGCCGCCCGAGCTGGGCGCGCATTTGTTCCAGACTGCACAAAAGATTGGGTTGGCGATTGCGCGTAGCGGGTTGCGTTGTCAGGGCTTGAATCTGTTTTTGGCGGATGGCAAGGCGGCTGGGCAACAAGTGGCGCATGTGCACTTGCATGTCATTCCACGCTTTGAGCGTGATGGATTTGGATTAAAGTTCCCACCCGGGTATGATAATTTGCCAGAACGGGCGGAGTTGGATATCATTTCGCAGAAGATTCGCCGCCGTTTGTAATCTCGCGTGGGTGACAAATGGCGAAAGTCTGGTATAATCGCGGCAACGTTTGACGTTGCACGTGTTAGTTTTGTGTTTTTAATTGATCAAAAGATATTAAATAAAAAAGGAAATCATGGATACGATTCGTAGGGATATTCCGGTTCGTTTTAGCCTGCCCCGTCGGTTGAGCAGGCTTGGTTCGTTGGCCTACAA
This sequence comes from Anaerolinea sp., assembly GCA_020216845.1. Lineage (GTDB taxonomy): Bacteria > Chloroflexota > Anaerolineae > Anaerolineales > Anaerolineaceae > JAIWNK01. The sequence goes on from JAIWNK010000088.1 coordinate 6,474, forward strand.
TTTGTGGTGGGTGTGGAATCCGGATGCGCAGCGTTTGTTTTCGCTGATTGACAAGACGCTGTGGGATCAGGTCAATCATAATCCGGTGGCATTCTTGACCAGGGTGGAGCGTGCGTTGTTGAACGCTTTGACCAATGACCCGGCTTACCTGGAGCTGTATGACCGGACTATGGCAGCGTTTGATGTGTACATGAAGGGCGGCAGCACCTGGTTCAAGCAAAACTATGCTGCGTTGGCAGGCAAGGAAAATCAGATTGCGTATTTTTCGTTTGAGTTTGGCCTGCATGAGAGTTTGCCCGTTTATGCGGGCGGCCTGGGCATTTTGGCCGGTGATCACCTGAAAGAAGCCAGTGATATGGGCATTCCGTTGGTAGGTGTGGGCTTCATTTACCGGCAGGGCTATTTCGTGCAGCATATCACTGAAGATGGCTGGCAGGAAACGCGCAACTATTATCTGAACTTCGATGAAATGCCGGTTGTGCCGATTTTGGATGCTGCTGGTAAGCCGTTGATGATTTCGGTTGAGCTGCCGGGGCGCAGTGTCTTTGCTCGTCTGTGGGAAGTGCGTGTCGGCCGGGTGACATTGTTGTTGATGGATTCGAATGTTGAACAGAACTCGGAGTATGACCGGCAGTTGACCGAGCGCCTGTACAGCAATGACCTGGAGGTGCGTATTTCGCAAGAGGTGTTGCTTGGCATGGGCGGGGTGCGGGCATTGCGCCTGTTGGGCATTGAGCCGACGGTATGGCATATGAATGAGGGGCATTCGGCATTCCTTGCCCTGGAGCGCTTGCTTGAATACGTGCGCAAGGGCCTGACATTGGACGAGTCGATTGAGCGTGTGCGCAAGACGAGTGTCTTCACAACGCACACACCGGTACCGGCGGGCAACGATCAGTTCCCGTTGTGGTTGGTGGATAAGTATCTGGTCAATATTTGGCCAGAGCTGGGCCTGACGCGAGATGCGTTTGTGGATTTGGGACGGCAGGCTACGCCGTGGGGGGATAATTTTGTTATGCCGGTGTTGGCCATCAAGTTGTCAGAGGGTTGTAACGCGGTCTCTGAGTTGCATGGTCAGGTTTCGCGGCGGATGTGGAATTTCTTGTGGCCCGAACGACGCGCCGATGATGTACCGATTACGCATATCACCAACGGTGTGCATGTTGGCTCGTTGATGGCGCGGCGGATGCGGATGCTATTTGATCAGTATTTTGGGCCGGGCTGGCTGGAACGCGTGGATGACCCTGAATTGTGGGCGCAAATTGAGCGCATTCCGGATGTGGATTTGTGGATGGTGCGCCGACATTTGAAGCGCAAGCTGATTGTGTTTGCCAATGAACGCTCGCGCAGTTTATGGTCCAGTGGCATGATTACGCCGGCGCAGGTGGTTGCAAGTGGGGTGATGTTGGAACCCTATTCCCTGACGATTGGCTTTGCCAGGCGGTTTGCAACATATAAGCGCGGGTACTTGATTTTGAAGGATTTTGATCGTTTGATGCGTATTATCAATGATCCGCGCCGCCCTGTGCAGATTGTGTTTGCTGGCAAGGCGCACCCGGCAGATGAGCCTGGAAAACTGATCATTCAGCAGGTGTATCGGGCGGTCAAAGACCCGCGCAGCGCCGGCCGGTTGACCTTTTTGGAAGATTATGACATGAATATGGCGCGCTTCCTGGTTCAGGGTGTGGATGTGTGGATGAATACACCGCGCCGACCGAATGAGGCTTCGGGTACTTCGGGTATGAAGGCGGCGATTAATGGTGTGCTGAACTTCTCGGTGTTGGATGGCTGGTGGCGTGAGGGCTACAATGGCCGCAACGGCTGGGCAATCGGTGAGGATAGTGATATTGCTGATCCCAATCAGCAGGATGCACTGGATGCTGAGAGTTTGTACGACACATTGGAAAACGAAATTGTGCCGTTATATTATGAACACCGCACAGCAGATAATATGCCGGTGGAGTGGTTGGCGCGGGTGAAAGAGTCCATCCGCACGCTTGCACCGCAGTTTTCAACCCGCCGCATGGTGGGCGAGTATATGCACACGCTCTATGAGCCGGCGCTCATGGCCGGACGTTCCTTGGAAGGGAAGAAGTAGTTCCGATGCTGGATATGTTGCTCTCGCCGCAAGCCTGGCTGATGGCGTTGCTCATCTTTGGGCTGCGCGTGGTGGATATGGCCCTGGATACCATCCGCGTGTTGTTTGTGGTGCGCGGACGCAAGGGGTTGGCGTGGGTGTTGGGGTTCTTTCAGGCGCTGGTGTTTGTGCTGGCGATTAGCTCTGTATTGGCGAATCTGGATAACCCTCTCAATATCCTCGGTTACGCTGCTGGTTTTGCAACGGGCAACGTGGTTGGGATGATGATTGAGGAGCGCATGGCGATTGGGTACATGCATTTGCAGATCATCAGCCCGCGACGAGGGGCGGCGCTGGCGCAGCAATTGCGCACAGCGGGCTATGCGGTGACAGAGCTGCCAGGGCGCGGCAAGAATGGGGTGGTGAACATTTTGTATGTGGATGTGCGCCGCCGCAATCAGGCTGAGGTCGAAACGATTGTGTTGGAGGCTGACCCCGATGCATTTGTGACAATTGAAGAAGTGCGCCCTTTGCGACGTGGCTTTTGGCGCTCTTGAACGAATAAAAAACTGGCCGGAACCAAGCGTTCCGGCCAGCTGATTCTAGCGCAGGGAGCGGTCTTGGAATTGGGTGCCGAGACCTTCGGCAACAACCATGAAATCGGTGGCTGAAATCATGCCAATGACATTGCCTTCGTTGTCTACAACAGGTAAGTGATGGATGTGATATTCTTTCATCTTCGCGGCGCATTCCTGAACGGGCATATCGCCTTTGACAGTGATGAGCGGGCTGTTCATGATGTCGCGAATTTTGGTTTCGGCGGGGTTGTTGTTGTGGGCGACGATCTTGTCACAGATGTCGGTTGAGGTCACAATGCCGTATTCGGGGTTGCTATCCGTTTTGCGCACAATGACACTGTTGACATAGCGTCGGCGCATGAGACCCAACGCATCAAGGACGCTCATGTCGGGGTCAACGAAAATGACCAGGTCGTTCATCCAATTTTTGACAGTGAATTTCATGCTTGGGGTTCCTTTCCTGAAGAAGAGTTAGGTTGTGGCCAATTCCAGGAAGCAAGCGCTTCCAGCCATGAATGGGCGGTCAGGTCAAGTTGGATGGGGGTGATGGAAACATACCCGGCGGCCAGGGCACCGATGTCGGTGTTTTCTTCGCCCAGGCCAGTGGGAACATCACCTCCAATCCAGTAGTACGGGCGGCCGCGCGGGTCGGCGCGGCGCACCAATTCGTCGCGGTAGATGCGCTGTCCGGTTCGAGTAATGCGGTAGCCTTTGATGGTTTCTCGGCTGCGATAGGGTAAGTTGACGTTGAGCAAGATTTCGGGAGGCAAATTTTCTTTCAGCGTGATGCGGACGACTTCAGCAGCCATGGCGGCAGCCTCTTCATATTGTATGGGGGTGTGATGGTTTTCGGGGGTGTCGAGTGAGAAGGC
>JAIWNK010000089.1 GCA_020216845.1 Anaerolinea sp.
CAGACCGCGTACTCCACCAATGGCAGCTTCCATGGCGGCGGTGACCGTGCCGGAATAGGTGATGTCGTGACCGAGATTGGCGTGGGGGTTAATGCCCGAAACGACCAGGTCAACTTTTTCCAGCAGGCCCAACAAAGCCAGTGCGACACAGTCAGAAGGAGCGCCATCACAGGCCAGGGCAGATAACCCGCCATTGAGGACGACTTCTTTGACGCGCAAGGGACGGTCTAGGGTTTTGACATGTCCGGCAGCAGACCAGTTATGGTCGGGGGCCAGAATGCTGACTTTGCCAAATGGTTGCATTGCTTGGGCAAGGGCGAGCAGACCAGGATGTTGTACACCATCGTCGTTGGTGACTAGAATGTGCATGGGTTAGAGCTCCGGGGTAAAGAGGGCTTGGTCGAGCTTTGGCATCAGCTGTTGTTGTAGCAGGGTGCGCTCGTCTGCTGATAGGAAAGATGCCTGGATGGCTGTCAGGATGCAGGTGCGTAGCATATTGGCGGGGAGGCCTAAATCCTGGCAGGCAACGCGGTATTCATTGGAAAGGCTGATTTGCGAGATGCTGGGGTCGTCGGTGTTTAGGGTGACGTTGAGCCCGGCCATCAACATGCGCATGAGTGGGTGGGCGCTGAGGGCCGGCGCAACACCAGTTTGATAGTTGCTGGTGATGCAAACTTCGAAAGTTGTGTTGTGTTCGAGGGCCAGGGCAACAACGTTGGCATCTTCCATGATGCGCACACCATGACCGATCCGGTCAGCGCCCATTTCAAGGATGGCCTGACGGACGTTTTCAGGTCCGCCCCATTCGCCAGCATGAACCGTGATGCCAAGCCCGGCTTGTTTGGCTTCTCGGAAGAGGGCGGCAAACGGTGCAGCAGAAAAGTCGGCTTCGTTGCCGGCCAGGTCTACGCCAATGATGCCTTGGGTGTGATAGTCTGCTGCCAGGTGTAAGGCTTGCTCGGCTTGATGAATGTCTTCGTGCCGATTGACGCTGACCAACAAGCGAACGAGGATGCCAAAATCTTTTCCGGCTTGTAGGGCGGCGGTGCTAACCCAATTCATCACTTCGGCAAGCGGAAAACCTTCCAGGCGGCTGAGTGCGACCGGGCTAAACCGCAGTTCAAGGTATTGGATGTTGTCCGCAGCGGCATCTTCAACGGCCTCGCGGGTGATGCGGGTGATGACTTCGGGGGAGCGATAAAAGAGGCGCAGGGTTTGGAATTTGGAGAGGAAATTGCTGAAGGTGAGCGCATCGCTCGTTTGCATTTGGACGAGGGAGCGCAGGTCGGGGCGTAGGGGCAATGTGATGCCATGCACCCGGGCAACATCAAGCAGGGTTTCCATGCGCAAAGAGCCTTCCAAATGGCGGTGCAATTCCACCTTTGGGAGCGTTTGATAATTGCTTTTGCAACCTGCGTTCTGATAAACGCTCATTTTTTCTCGTCCTATCAGCATCATTATATCAAAATTTTGTGCTTTGCAAGTCGGAATGCGAAGACAAAGTTTTAACCTTAAAACAACTTGCTGCAATTGAATTTTTGTTCTATAATAGAACGTGAGTTCTATAAAAAATAGGTTGTGATGATTATGACGATGCTACAATTGGAAACAGCACATCTTGCTAGGAAAATGGTGAATGCAAATGCGTGCACCCAACCGGTAACGCGGGCGCGCTATCGTGTGCCGGCAGTGAAGGATATTTTGCAGGCTTTTCCCTATCTTCCACAGCAAACCAGTTTGTTGGGGTTGGGGGAGGATGGGTATCCGGTAATTTTTGACTTGTTGGATTCTTCTCCGGGCAGTTTGCTGATCTGTGGCGATGCGGGCTGTGGCAAAACTGGCTTGCTCAAGACTATTCTTGAATCAGCGATGTTGCTCAGCTCACCCTATCAGTTGCACACGGTGGTGCTTTCAACGGCTCCCGAAGAGTGGGAAGGGTTGCGCGCGACCTATGATAGACGCTATTTTGAAGCGCTGGACAGTTCCTATTCTGATGAGGCGGTGCATTGGATTCATCAATTAACGATTCGGACAGAGCAACGGCGCTATGGACGCGAGCTGGGCACGGTGGTGTTGTTGTTGATTGATGACCTGGCGCAGGTTTTGCGAATGGATGCAGAGGTGCGGCAGGGGCTAGCCTGGATGTTGCGTGAAGGTGCGGCAACCAGAATTTGGACTGTGGCGACGTTAAATAGCCAACATGTTGTGGAACATGCCGATTGGCTTCATGCGTTTCAAACGCATTTGTTGGGCCGGATTGGACAGGCAGCGATTGGACAGCGTGTGAGCCGTTCGTTGTTGTTGCAGCCGGCCAATCTTGCGGCACGTGATCAGTTTGCGGTGCGGATTGGCGGGGAGTGGAAGTTGTTTTGGTCCCCGGCTAGTTGAAGGAGGTTGAGGATGGAAACGGGAATGTTGTGGTTTGATAATGACCCTAAGACGGCGTTAAGCAGCAAAATTGAGCGGGCAGTGCAGTATTATCGGCAGAAGTATGGGCAACAACCGACGCTTTGTTTCATTCATCCGAGCATGGTGGTTGGAGATGAAAAGCAAAACCTGGCCGGGGTGGAAGTGCGTCCAAACCGGATGGTGTTGCCAAATCACTTTTGGGTTGGGGTTGGGGAAGCGATGCTGATTTGAGTTCAGACGCTCCCCGTGCCGCTGCTGTTTTCTTCACCCAACCAACGCCCAATCCATTCAAACAGGCGTAATAGCCGCCGTCCGGGGTTTCGGGCATATTCTTCGGTGAAGTGTGCGACGGCGTCTTCAAGGGAAATATCTTGCTGAATTTCCTGGCGCAGATACCAGAGATGCTCCATGATCCAGATGTAGAGGTCGGCTTCACTGCGTCCGGGGAATTCCTCAAGCAGTTTTTGGGCGTGGATCAGGTGCACAAGGGGTTGATAGACTTGATCATACCAATCGCCAACGGCTTCGTCCCAACTGACTTCGCGTTGCTGTTCGTTGCCCATAAACCAACGATGGACGTTGATATGTTCGAGTAATTTGGTGTATTGGCCAGGAATGGTGAATTGAATGTTGGCGGTTGGTCGCAAAATGCGTAGCCGCGAAGCCTGATAGAATTCGATGCGCTCTTGATCGCTGATGAGGGCATCAATGTCGGTGTTTTCGTCAATGGGCACAGGGGTTTCAATTTTGATGACATCGGCATCAATGAATTCCTGGCCTTTTTCGCGGGCAACGGAAACGCGATGATTGCCATCGCGAACAAAATAGACTTCGCCAATTTGGTAGACTTCAATGGGCGGCAAGGGAACATCTTGCAGGTGAGCTTGATCAATGCTCATCCAGCGGCCGCGCGTGCGACCGTGGCGGGGCAAAAAGACGCGGTCAAAGTCGTGATAACGGCCAACGCTGCCGACAATTTTCTTGACCTCAATTTGCTGTACGCCGATGGAATGCTCGTTGTGAACGGGGATGCTGCGCCGCACTTCATCAAAGGGCAGGAGGGTGTTGTTGCTTTGCGTCAGCCAACTGATGATGGAACGCCACAAGCCTTTGCGGAGTGCGTCGTCGAAATCGGCTTTGGCGGTTTCGTAGAAAAATTTACTGGAAGGACGATCGCTCATTGGATGGGTACTCCTCCTGGGCCAAGGGGGACATAGAAGGGACGTTTATTCGGCCCGAACATGAATTTTAGCTCAAATTCGCGATAGCCAAAGGCATTCAGCACGGTCGTTTTGTTGAAGCGTGTTTCGGCGATGGTGGTGTTGCGATAGATATGAATGTGCCCGTGCAGGTGTAGTGTGGGTTGGAAGACGCTAATCAGCCAACGGAAGGCATGGATGCCACGATGGGGTAAATCTTCCATGTCGTGAATCTGGAATGGCGGAGCATGGCTGATGAATACGTCTAGATAGCGACCATGCGTGAGGCGATTGAGCAGAAGCTGAGGGGTTAGGGTTAGTACCATGGCCCACATTTCGGCCTGTGTGTATTGGTGTGGGCCAAGGTTGTAACGCAGCGAGCCCTCAATGCCGGCCAAAAAGAGGCCTGAATCGTCGCGCACGACGCGGCGGTGCAGGTCATGAGCGCCCCACGGAGCAGAGCGCTCACCGGCGGTCGTGGTTTCCACTTTGCTGGAATGATTGCCGCGCACGTAGTAGAGCGGGACGTTTAGCATACTGACAATAAATTCAATGTAGTAATAGGGCAGGTCGCCGCAACTAAATACAATTTGTGTATCGGCGAAGCGTTGGGCAATTTGCGGGTTGTAGAGGAAGCCCAGCTCAATGTCGCTGATGGCCAGGGCTTTCATGGGGCGTCTCCGATGGCAACGGCGACCGCAGCTGCATGGCTGTGCGAGTGGGTGATGCTGATGGCCCATTGGGTCAGGCCAAGCGTGTTGGCTAGTTCAGCTGCGGGTCCGTGCAGGTGCAATTCTGGCTCACCATTGCTGCCGCGCCCAATTTCGATCGCTTGCCAGCCAATTGCACCGATGCCGCTACCAAGAGCTTTGGCAACGGCTTCTTTGGCGGCAAAACGTCCGGCAAGGCTGGCATCGGAATTGTGACAGAGCTCCAACTCGAGCTGGGTGAAGACGCGCCGCAAGAACCGTTCTCGGATGGCGGGGTTGAGGCCTTGCAGGCGTTGAATTTCAAGCAGGTCAATGCCTGTGCGTAAAAGAAAGCTCATTTGGCCTGGTTTTGTTCTGGCCCGGCGCTGACGATGATCAGTGCGTCGGGGTTGATGTAGGTTTGGGCAGCTTGCAGCACGTCCTGTGGCGTGATGGCACGCACCCGCTCGGCGTAGGTGAGGAAATAATCTAAGCCTAGTTGGAAGCGTTCGATGTTGAGCAGGGAACCGGCAACGCCGCTGTTGGATTCAAGAGAGAGTGGCAGTCGGCCAATGAAATTGGCCTGGCTGTTGTCGAGTTCTTCATCACTGACGGGTTCGCTGGTAAAGCGGCGCAGTTCTGAGATGATTAATTCGATGGCGCGCTCTAAATTGGCGGGGTTAACCCCGGCGGAAACCTCCCATGAACCTGCTTCAATCCAGGCATTCAGGCTGGTAGCGGCATGATAGGCCAGGCCAGACTGTTCGCGAACGACATCGCCAATGCGCCCCATCAGGCCAAATTGACCTAAGATGTTGTTGCCCAGTGAGGCAGCCAGGTAGTCGGGGGCATGACGACGCGGACCAAGGCAGCCCATCACCAGGTCGGTTTGACTTTTGCCGGGGAGGACAATGTGTTGGCGGATGGTTTGGGTAGGCGGGGTGATGGTCGGCAATGGGGCCAAGACGACCTGTTCAGGATTTTGCCAGTCGCCCAGGGTTCGGATGACGCTTTGCGTGGCCTGTTCAACGCCAATGCCGCCAACAATGACGATGACCAGACCGCGCGGCCCAAAATGCTTTTGGTGGAAAGCGAACAGGTCATCGGTTTGGATGCGTTGGATGGTTTCGATATAGCCATCTTCTGGAAGGCCATAGGGATGGTTGGGAAACAGAAGGCTATCAAAGGTGAGGGAGGCCATATCGGCGGTATCTTGGGCGCGAATGGCAAGGTGGGTGAGCATTTGGGCGCGCAAACGTTCAATTTGTTGGCCGGGAAAAACGGGGGCGCGCAATGCTTCGGCAAGCAGTGTGAGCAGAAGGGGTAGATCTTCGGCCAGGCAGCGCCCGCCGAAAGTGATGTTGTGAGCACTGGCGCTAAAGCCCAGGTTGGCGCCGACGCTTTCAAGGGCGTCATAAATTTCTTGAAAAGACCGCGTTTGTGTGCCGCGCATGAGTGCCAGGGCGGTGAAGTAGGCCAGGCCGAGCTTGTCGGAAGGATCAAAGGCACTGCCGGCTGGCAGGTAGCCGTTGATAACGACGGATGGGCTGTTGAAGTTGGGCCGGATGAGGATGGTGATGCCATTGGGTAGTTCAAGCCGGGTTGTGTCGTGTGGGCCGGGCAAGCTGAGGGTGGATGGGGTGGTCATTCTTCTTGAGTCTCCTCTGGTTGGTCCCCTTGTGGCAGGTAGACGCCCGTAACGCGGCGGTGACTGGCGAGCCAGGTTTGAGCAACGCGCTGCACATCGGCAGGGGTGATGGCTTGCAGGCGTTCAACGTACTGTTCAAACCAGGCATAGGTGGCAAACATTTCGGCATAGCCCAACCAAAAAGCCTGATTGGTGATGTTTTCGCTGCCATAGGCAAACAGGGCGCGCGCCTGTTTGACGGCACGGGCAATTTCATCGCTGCTGACAAGATGATCTTGCAGGGCTTGAATTTCTTGATCAATGGCAGCAAGGGCTTGATGATAGCTTTTGTCCGGGTGAATGGTGATGGTGATGTCGTATAGGAAGGGGTCTAAGGTGGCTTGCATTCCGCCATTGACGCTGATGGCAAGTTCGCGCTCAACCAAATTGCGATAGAGACGGCTGGTTTTGTTGGAGATGCCACCGCCGCCAAACATGTTCAACCCGGTTGGGCCGGTGAGCAGGCTATCCAACACGGTGAGGGCAAAAAAATCATCTTCCGCTGCAGCGGGGGCACGATAGGAAAGCTGTAGATAGGTGGTTTGTCCAGGGCCGGTTAGCTCGATGTGCCGTTCTGCGGTCAGGGGCGGTTCTGGCTGGGCGGGGTGCGGTGGGGGGGGGCCAGCCGGCAGGACGGCATAGACGTGTTGCAAGCGCGCCAACATGGCCTCGGCATCAAAATCACCCGCCAGGGCAACAACCGCGTTGTTGGGAACGTAATAGGTGCGGTAGTGCTGATAGAGGTCGTCTCGGGTGATGGTGTGCAGGTCTTCTTTTTCGCCAATCACTTCGGTGTGATAGGGGTGATGGTCAAAGGCTGCGTTTTGGATGGCTTCGCCGAGACGAAAGAGAGGTTCGTTTTCGGAGCCTTCGCGCTCAGAGATGATGACAGTCCGTTCCGATTCAACTTCCTGCGGGTCGAATAGACTGTGGAACATGCGGTCGGCTTCCAGGTCGAGAGCCAGTTCAATCTTATCAGCTGGCATGGTCTCAAAGTAGGTGGTCCAGTCGAGATAGGTGAATGCATTCCAGATGCCACCATCGCGCGGAATGGTTTTATCTAGCACGCTGGCCGGGTAGGTGGGCGTGCCTTTGAACTGCATGTGTTCCACCCAGTGGGAAAGGCCTGTGCGGGGGCGGGCTTCATCGCGGGAACCCACGCGATACCACACCCAGTGACTGATGAGCGGCGCAGAGTGGATCTCTTTTAGTTGAACCAATAAGCCATTTTCAAGGCGGGTTTGCAGGACGGAATTTGGCATGTTATTCTTTGAAGATGGACTTGCAAAACGCGCTGGGTGATTTTCCACACATCAATTGCTGCCAGCTGCCAGGTAACGGATCAAGCAATTCTTTGAAGGGGGCAACAACACCTTGCAGGCCAACAAAGGGTTGGTGTAATTCGGTTTGGTTGAGGGGGATGTCTACGTTGACGTTCAATTCAACCGGAATTTGCTGATCAACTGGCACAACCATTGAGAGATGAACAGGCAGTCTGCTATCTTTGGGTAAGACGATGTCGGTGCGGGCATTCATGATTTGCAAGCCGCCGGTATAAACGGAGACCTGAGCGTTGGGGATGTACGTGTCTTCGGTCAACACGACGGTGGTGTCTGTTTCCAGCGGTAGGTCAAATTTGGCCGGGACGGATGCGCTGACTGGGATGGTAGTGGTGATGTGGGCTGCGTCCATTAGCTGAAAGTTGGTATACAGGCCGCCAATCAGCTGATCGCCAACGATTTTCTTGAGGGTGAAAAGATTGCTCGCCAGAACAACAACAATGATAATGAGGATGATGTTGACAATGAGAGAGAGGATGGAAGCAGTTGTCCAAAAAGCGGGGGCAAAACGGAATTTTCGGCGAGGCTGGGAGGGTTCAGCGGTGGTTTCGGATGGTGCAATTTCGTTTTCTTCAGGCAAAGGCTGAGATGTGTTCATAGGGCGAGATTCTCCTTGGTGTGGGGTATTTGCAGACAAAACATACATTGATTGCCTTAAGTATAGCATAATGGCAAGAATTGTTGGTGATGTGAGGGATCTTTTTGTCAACTTAAGATTAGACTGGGCTATGCTGGTGCTGTTTTTTGCGATTCAAAACAGGTATAATAAAACGAGCAGGATCTATTTCAAGGCGCAGGAGACGGGATGAGCATGATGCACGAACCAAAACACCGCGTTGCCGTGGTGGGCGCTGGGCCAGCGGGGTTGTTTGCGGCGCGCACCCTTTCTCAGAACGGGGTGCGGGTGGCTTTGTTCAATCGTGATCTGAAACCGGGGGGCTTGGCGGAATATGGTATTTATCCGACCAAACATAAGATGAAAGATGGTTTGCGTGCTCAGTTTCGGCAGATTTTATCCGATCCCTTGGTGTCATATTATGGCAATGTGCTTGTTGGGCAAGAGGGGGATTTGCGGCTTTCTGATTTGCGCGCGCTGGGTTTTCAAGCCTTGCTGATTACTGTGGGAGCGCAAGCAACGAAATGGCTTGGCTTGCCCGGGGAGGACTTGCAAGGGGTGTATCACGCCAAGGACATTGTGTATCACTACAATCATTTGCCGCTGTTTGCCGACCGTAGCTTTGTGATCGGTCAACGTGTGGCTGTGATTGGGGTGGGCAATGTGATGACGGATATTGCTCATTATTTGATTTCTGAGCTACGCGTGGCGGAGGTGATTGCCATTGCACGACGCGGGCCGGCTGAGGTTAAATTTGACAAGAAGGAATTGGAGCATATCATCGCCAACCTGGATTTGCCCGCTTTTGATGCGGAAATTGAACGCGTGGCTGATGTCATGCGTTCGTTGGGGCAAGACCCGCAAGCAGCACGCGCATTTGTCCATTCGGTTAGCGGCAAGGCTTTGGCCTGCGATTCGCCCACGCGCTTGCGCATTTTGTTTTTGGAGTCGCCAGAGCGAATTTTGGGGGATGAAAAGGGGCGCGTTTGTGGCGTGATGTTGCGGGATAACACCCTTGCGCGTGAGGGAGACGAGGTTCGTGCCAAACCGCTGGATAGTTTTCATACGTTGGAGGTAGATACAGTCATTTTCGCAATTGGGGATCGGGTGGATCCAGGGTTGGGGTTGCCTGTTCAAAATGGTGAATTCATTAAGAAGCTGATGCCACGTTTTCCGGTTGAAGGTCTGTCTTATGAAGTTGAGGCAGCGTTCGATGGGGTGTTTGTGGCTGGGTGGGCGCGCAAATCGAGCGCCGGCCTGGTTGGGGTAGCGCGGAAAGACGGTGAGCAGGGGGCAAAGGCCGTGTTGCAGTATCTTGCCGATCAGCCAGAACAATCAGCGGAGCTGGACGGGGTGGAGGCGGCGTTGCAACGGTTGGGGAAACCGATTGTGCGCCTGCCGGATTTGTTGCGCCTGGATGAGGCGGAACGAGTGGAGGCACAGCGCCGGGGAGAGGAACATTTTCGGTTTGAGCGTAACGAGGAAATGTTGCGCGCAATGGGCCTGGCCTGAAGTTGGCCCGGCATGTCATCTTTGTCTAAAAAGGAGGTTGGAGGTTAAACATGGTGCTTTCAAAAGAGACCAAACTGGAAATGTATTGGATGTTGTTGCTGGCGCGCCGATTGGATGAGCGTGCCTGGGTGCTGCATCGGCAGGGGAAGATCGCTTTTCATATCTCTGGCATTGGTCAGGAGGCTGCTCAGATCGGTGCAGCTTATGCATTGCGGCGAGGTGAAGACTGGGTGACGCCCTATTACCGCGACCTGGCACTGATGCTGTGTCTGGGGTATACACCGCGTGAGTTTGTGCTGAGCACAATGGGCAAGCGCGAGGAACCGAATTCGGGCGGGCGGCAAATGCCCAGCCATTGGAGTTTGCGGCGCGCCAATGCAGTGAGCCATTCTGCGCCAGTGGCAACGCAGGCCTGCCATGCAGCTGGGGTGGCGCTGGGAATGAAAATGCAAAGAAAAGATACGGTTGTGCTGACGACGATTGGCGAGGGGTCAACGTCGCAAGGAGAATGGTATGAGGCGGTCAACTGGGCCGCGGTTCACAACTTG
>JAIWNK010000157.1 GCA_020216845.1 Anaerolinea sp.
TAAAATTGAGCGACTGAAACCACCAAAGACTGATAACAAAAACCACCGCATTGAACGGTGGCTTCTGATACAGTCGGGGCGAAAGGATTTGAACCTTCGACCTCTTGCACCCCATGCAAGCGCGCTAGCCGGACTGCGCCACGCCCCGATCAGTTGTATCGAACGCTGTTTATTATACCGCGTTTTGAAAATTTGGGGAGGGTTTCGTTTAAGTTTTCGCAACCCGACCCAGGGCATAAAAGGTTGGAATGTAAAGAACACGTTCACCGCGTTGGTAGGCTTGCTGTTCAACCTTTTGTAGCGCGTCCAATTCTGTGGGGGTGCAAAAAGCGTGCAGGTCTTGGCGGAGCACGGACCATTCCAGATCATCTGCGGTTGTTGGGCGATCTTCGTCTTGCCAAAAACCACCGAGCACGCCGCTTTGCACCTGTTGCAGACCGGCCTGGTGGAAGAGAGCAGACAAACGGCGTCCAATGAGGGGGTCGGCGCCTTGTTGCTGCAAGGCGGCGGTCTGTAGCTTTCCCAGGTCGGCGAGAGCTGGCGGATAATCAATCCGTCCGCCGTAGTCGGGCTCAGCCAGGGCAAGCACCCAGCCGCCAGCAATGGTGACGCGGCACATTTCCAACAGGGCGGCTAAGGGGTTGGGCAGCCAGAGGAGCAGAAAATGGCAAAAGCTCAGGTCAAACGAATTTGCGGCAAACGGCAGGTGGGTGGCGTCGCCGTTGAATAATGTTGACGCGGGGGCAACCTGACGGGCAAAGCACAGGGCTGACCGATCGTGATCAAGCCCGTAGACCAACGGTCCGGTTGGCATGTCGCAGAGCAGCGCGCCTGTGCCGCAGCCGACTTCTAGAATGCGGTGAGCTGCCTCTGCGTTGGATTGGGCGAACAGGTGTTGTCGAAGGGAGCGTGTCCAGCTTGCCTGTTGCCGATAGCGGGTGTGCCACTCGGATAGGTTCACAGGCGGGCGCGCGCTTTTTGCCAGATGGCGACCCAATCGTCTTTGAGCAAATTGCCCAGCACTTCTTCAATACCTTGTGCGGGCAGCACATCGCCATCGGGTTCAACGTATAGCCAGGCACGTCCGGCACCTTGCACAGGTGTTTCCCCTTCGGAGAGTTCCAGGCTGAGCGGATGGAAGCTTGAATAGGGCACAGGCAAATCCCACGTCAATGAGAGGCCAAGGAGGAATGCCAGGTCGCGCAGGTCGTTCAATGCTGGGCGTAGCTCCGGGCTGCTTGCGCTGAGTGACAGGGAGTGGACATTCATCTGATGCAGTTTGCGGATCAGCTCTTCCATGTTGGCCTGATTGTTGGGCGTGAGCGTGAGGTGTACGGTGACGAATAGGTCTTCGGCCAGGGTGTCGCGCAGCGCTTCCCAGGCGGTTTCAGAGCTCGGGTCGAGGATCAGCATCAGGTGGTCGAGGCCGCTTTGTAGCACTTGTTGCAAGTATGTTGGCTTGCAAAGGCGTTGTCCATCACTGAGCAGACCCGTGACCTGACCCAGTTTCTCAGCGTGGGCAATTAGTTCGGGCAGGTCAGGGCGCAGGGTTGGCTCGCCGCCGGTGAAGATGATGTGTGGAATGCCGGCTTGCCAGGCCTTATCCAGGATGGTTTTCCACTCTTGTGTTAGCAATTCGCGTGTGACGCGTGCGGTCGGCGCCAAATCGGGCGAGAAGCCTTCGCTCAGGCGGTACGTGAGGGCACAATCAAGCCGATAGGGGGCTGTCAGTGCACTGGCATAAGGGTCAACTCGTTCAAAGTCAAGGAAGGTTTCGGGGTCGAGGTCGGGGGTTTCAATGAGCGTGTGCAGGCGCTCCTGAAAGTCACGAAAGTCATTGGCTGCCTTGGCCGCTGAAATCTGATAACGCCGTGCAATGAGGCGGGCAACTTGTTCGGCAGGAGTCTGTTGGATGAGATGATAGGCGTATTCAGCAGCGGTTTGGTTGAGGTGTAGGACGGTGCTGGCGTTGAGGATCAGCAGAGAGTCGCTGCCTGGGTCAATGCGCAAATGCATACGATAGGGCGGTTGGACCTCGGGGGGGGATTGGTAGGTGTAGATGCCGGGGGGCAAAGGGGCGGGGCGGCCAAAGATCCGGTCGAAGAGGGATTCAAACGTGCGTTTCACAGTAGACCTCCTATGGGGTAGGTGCATTGGATGGGAGCAATAGGGTGAGCAAACAAACGATGCTGAGGATGAGGACGCTGCTGATGATGCTGACGGTAAGCCATTTGTTGGTTTTGGGGATGTTTCCCAACTTAATTGTTGGTGCGATCGAATCCAGTTCTTCTGGCTTGCCAGTGAGCCGATGGCGACGGAAGAAAACAATGAAAAGGAGGTAAGGCAAGCCAAACACAAACACGCTGACAGCAAAAAGCAGGTTGACCATTTGCTGTAATTCGCGGCTAAGTAAGCCGGTTGTGGCATCACGCATATTGATGGAGATGATGGTGACACCGAGAACGGCCAATACCAGGCCAAAGCCAAGCAGAATGCGACCGCTACGCGGTGCCAGTTTGCCCTCTTTTTCCGATAGGCGGACGCCTAAGCTAAGCGTGCTATGGGTAATTAGAGCGGCAAAGACGAGTAATGATGGGCCAAGCCCCAATTGTTCGGCGGTGAATTCAAGCGGGTCATAGATGTTGGTGCCGAGCAGGGCGAGCACCAGGCCGAGTGTAAAGGCAGGGGAGGCAACGCTGACTGCCAAGCAGGTAGCTGCGTTGCGGGCATTCCAGCGTCGGGCAATGAGCAGCACGACCGTAACGATGAGAACGGGGATTGAGAAGAAAAAGTCCACGCCGGCGGTCATATCCAATGGAGTGGGTTCGGGCAATTCGCCGCCGCCCGCTGCAAGAATGTCGTTCAGGGCAAGCAATAGGACTATGGCTGGGCGAGTGATGATCACAAAGGCAGATAATGCTTTGAGAACATCATCGTCAAAGCGTTTTCTGACAAAGACGACGAGACGCTTGCCGAGGTCTACTGCCGCATCTACAACGGCGATGCCGGAGAACAGCCATATAGGAAGCAGCAGAAGTAAGATGATCGAAGAGATACCATCCAGTTGATAGGCAAGGTTTGAAAGGCTGCCGCTTCCGAGGACGTAAAGCAGAAAAAAGAAGAAGATGACGCCAAGCCAGATGAGGAACTCGCCAATTTGGAAGCTCTTCCAGAATGGTTTTTTGTGGGTGAAAAGGTAGGGGATGGTGCTGCCGATCCACAACAATGGCGCTGTGCAACACCAGAGGATCAAGGCGGCTTGTCTTTCAAAGGGTATGATGCAGAGCAGCTGTCCGCCAAATAGCAAAGCAATGGGGATGAAGAAGAGCGGGCCATCTGTGGCGCCGGTAAGTAAAAAGGCCCAGCTGAGCATCAGTGCCAGCATGCCGCTGAATAAGGCTAAGATGGGGATTTCTCGCAATCCGAGCGTTTCGTTTGGTGGAAGGAAGGTGATACTGGGAATGCTTGAGTAGAAGATTTCAGTGACGAAAACGGAGATGAGCAATACTCCAGTGGATGTGTAACCGACAATGCTGAGAATGCGCAATTGGCGCGGCATTTCTTTGAGGTTGTGAAAGGCCTCTTCGAAGGGAATAAGATAGAAATAATACGCGAATCGCCAAAGAATATTGCCAATAAAACGGAGGGAGCTGATTATTTGGTTCATGGTTTTGGCGAGAGGTGGTTTCTTTCCAGTGGGCAGCCGCCGCCGCATTCGGAGAGCAGGCCACAAGTCTGACATTCGGTCGGCAGGTTACGCCGTTCACGCAGGCTGAGGGCTAACTCGTGATTCCAAATGTCCTGCCAGGGAGTTTCAAGAATGTTGCCCAGGCTGGTGTAATACGATTGACAGGGCAAGACACTGCCATCAGATTCGATGCACATGTTGTAGAGTGCGGCCGTGCAGCCTTTGACTCCCAAATCCATTTGGACGGGGTCGAAGTGACAATATTGGGTTGGCGTGTACCAGATTAGCCGCTGACCCTGTTGCTCGGTGATGGTGCGGGCCATTTCGAGCAGGGTGGGTAAGTCGCTGGCGGGCAGTCCACTGCCGACGTTGGCACCATGACCGGCATAAATGAGCGCATTCAGGCCAACGGTTGGCACGCCCATTTGCCCAAGAAAGCGCAGCGTTTCAGCCAAGGTGTGACGGTTGCTGCGGAGCATGGTGGTGTTGGTCATCACATAGAGGCGGGTGGCCAGGGCGTTGCGAATGCCTTGGGTTGTTTCTTGCCAGGCGCCGGTGGCGCGCACCATGCGATCGTGAACGCTGGCATCGTGCGATTCGAGCGTGATTTGTACGTGGTCCAGCCCGGCATTGATCAGGGTCTGCAAATAGAGTGGATCGCTGAGACGGCGGCCATTGGTGTTGAGCCCGGTAATTTGGCCGAGGGATTCGGCGTGGGCAATTAGCTCTGGCAGGTCATCGCGCAGGGTCGGTTCTCCACCGGTGAAGACAATGTGGGGAATGCCGATTTGCCACAGCAAGTCCAGAATGCGTTTCCACTCTGCGGTAGGCAGCTCGGGGTAATTGCGCGGGCGGTCGTTGTAGCAGTGGGCACAGGCGTTGTTGCAGCGGTAGGTGAGAGCCAGGTCCATGCGGTAGGGTGCGCTTGGGTGCGAAGAGAACGGGGCAGTCGTTTCTAGATCCAGGTCGCAAACTGGGCACGCTCCCTCAGGGTCAAGCAGGGCTTGCAGCTGCTGACAGAAGTTGGCGTAGTCTTGCCTGGCTTGAGACGAGCGGACCTGATAGGTGTGCATGAGCGCTTGAATCGCTGTGCGTTGGGGGGTGTCATTGAGGGCCAGGTGCGCCATGAAGGTGGCGCTGGGGTTGAGGTGCAAGAAGCGGGCGGCGTTGATGATCAGTAAGCCACTGCCATCGCCTTCAACGCGCAGATGCAGGCGGGCCCGTCCTTGTGGGCTTTGGTGCTGAAAGGAATAGATCCCCGGGGCGGGGTGTTCGGGGAGTGGGGTTGGGCGCGCGGCTGCCCAAAGCTGCTCAAGCCAGAGCGGCATGGGAGTTTCCCCTTACCTGCCACCGCCGGCACAAGCACAGGCGCAACCGGCGCAGGCACAGGCGCATGCGCAAGAACGTCCGCCGCCGCCACCACTTCGCCCTCGCGAGGAGCTACTGCTGCTGCTGGGTTGTGGGATCGGATTGGTGCGGTTGGTGATGCCACTGGTGAAGCTGTTGACGTCATTGACGATGCCAGAGGAGACGTTTTGGACGCTGTTGACGACGCGGGCAGCAAAATCGGAGCCGGGCAGGTGTGGCAAACTGCCAGGAGCAGCGCTGACCCCTGCTGCACCACTGCCCTGGAAAGCCGCCGGAGCACTGCCGCCGATTGGACGGGCAAAAGTTGGGTCGAGCCGTCCCCACCAACCGGGCACGTAGACGGGGCCGCTGGAAAATACCTCGCGGGTGCGGCGGTCGTAGTCACGGTCAAGCATTGTCCAACCAAGCAGTTCGTCGTAGCGCTGACTTTTGACTTCGGGGGTGTTGGCAGCTTCCACCTGTTCCCAGGCCTTTGTCATAATGCTCCGGTAATATTCAAGCGTTTCTTTACGGCTGAAGCCTTTCATCTTCTCGCCCACGCTCTTGACCAGCGCCACAACCATGGATTGAAGCGCTTTTTGGCGTGCTGGGCCGTCTTTTTCTTTGAAGGCGTCCAGGAATTCGATTTCGTAGGGTTGAAGTGTTTCGGGCAAGGGGTCGGCGCGTTCCAGCGTCAGCGGTTTGAGGCTGGTGACAGTTGCGGCACCTTTCTTGAGGATGCTGAAGAGGGTCATTGTCAGCACTTTGTCGAGCGGCTGTTCCATTAGGATGGCAGCTTCAATGGCTGTCAGGCCGCGCTTGATGCCATGTCCTTCAACCGAGATGCGCGGTGGCATGTATTGCAGACGGCGTTTTTTGGCAGCTTGCGCGCTCGAAACAGAAACCCACGTGATCAGGCCAAGGAAACCGGCACAGCAACCCACGGACATGGCGGTGTCGTCATCAATTCCCAGCGTATCCCACAGGGTGGGGCGTTTGAGCACGCCTTCTGGCATGAGGCGGGCGGGGAAGGAGGCGCCAAAACGATATTTGTTGGCGGTGTTAGCTTCAGTGCTGCGCCAACGATAGAAAACACTGCCTTGCTGGTCGTAGCCTGATTCGGGTTCTGCCGCCCCAGGCCAGCCAGCGGGGGTGAAATAACGCGGCTCTTCTGGCTCGATGCCAGGCGGCAGGTGCAGGGTAAGGGTGTAATCGGTGTTGCCGGTGACCAGGCTGGAATCAAAATAGTTCGGTTGGAAGTTGAAACTGGCGTAGTCTTCGTTGTTGACCGGCTTGGTGTAGAAGAGCATGCCTTGAATGCCGGTGATGCGGGCGTGGAAGGTGCCCTTTTTGCCAGGGGGGATGGAGTTGGCGCCCAGGCCAAAGGCAATGCCGTTATCAATGTAGGCGGAGATGCTGATATCGGTAATCTTTTTGCCGTTTATATCGGCGCTGGCATTGGCAGTGCTGAATTGCGTGGTGGGCATGCCGATATCCACGTATTCGATGGTCGCGCCTTTGGGTTGGTTGGCAAAGACGTAAACGTAATCTACTGTCGCACTGCCATCTGCATTGATATACAGATGGACTTCAGCTCGTTCAACGGCAAAGTAATAGGATTGGGCAGACGCGCTGACAAACGAACCGGCCAGGGCAAATACAATCAAAAGCAGGGATAGCCAACGAATGAGGCGCATAGAAGGCTCCTTCAGGTGTGACTTACCACTTTGGTTCTTCGCTAATTTGGTAGGTCGTTTTGCAATAGGGGCAACTGACCATTGCTGCGCCGTTGACAATTTTGATGTCATCGCTAGAGAGAACGCCGCCGCAAGACTGACATTTAATCGTTTCCATGGCCACTTTGCCGGGCAAGTCAATTTTGAGGGTGACTTGTGTGCCGGGGCCTGGTGCAGCGGGAGTGAGGAAGCGAAAAGCGACGAAAATGAGCACAAAACCAATGCCAGCCAGAATCAGACCGGTCAGAATGAGGCCGCCGGGTGAGCCTTGTGATTCGGGGCTGAACGCAGCAAGGATGAACAAGACTCCAAACAGAATCAGGACAGCCGCAATGATCAGGGCGATGATTTTGAGTGCTTTCATTAGGACACCTCCGAGGATATGTATAGTGTAGCATATTCTGACGAAAATGAGGGCTTGATTCGTTCCATATTGTGCGGAGAAAGCTGAGCAGAGATGATTGCTCTTGGTCTGCAAGCGCCATCCGGCCTTTGCTTCTCTTGAAAGGATGGGCGCTGTTTCCTTGGGACAAATATCCCCGCAAGCGGCGCTTGACGCATGGCTACTCAAAGAGTATCATTTCTTTACAAGGATATTTAAAAAAAGCGGTGAGGGTCTTTGAGATGAAGAATTTGGTGCCACTTTTCATTCAAAATCAATACCGAAAAGGTTGTTTTGCTGGTCAAATGCAGGCTGTGACCATGTTTGTGGATATTTCTGGCTTCACCCGCATGACAGATGCATTGATGCAGCATAGAAAAGATGGCATTGAGACGCTTTCGGATATTCTTAGCTATGTTTTTGGGCCAACGGTTCGGAGCATCTACAAGGGGGGCGGTTTTGTTTCGACCTACGCAGGCGATGCCTTCACCGCGCTTTTCCCGGTTGAGTCCGATCCCGTTCAGGTGGCGCAACGGGCTTTGGCTGCGGCACAGGAGATCATTCAGTTCTTTCGCGTTAGCGGCAAGTATGAGTGCGCATTGGGGCAGTTTGCCTTTTCTGCCAAAGTGGGGCTTGGGCTTGGCCCTGTAGAATGGGCGATTGTCGGGGATGATGCTGCGCGGCTGTTTTATTTTCGCGGCGATGCAATTGATGCCTGTGCGCAGGCTGAACATCATGCTGTGGCGGGTGAAATTTGGGCAGAAGATGCGTTTATGCAAGCGGCGATGCTCAACCCGTCGTTGGATCGGGCGCAGGGACGTTTTGTGCCGTTAGACGTACAGCTGCAGCAAGAATTTGCTGATGTGGAGATTGCCTCGCCAATTTTTTCGGCGTCTGAGATGCGGTTGTTTAGTGGCGAGGCTGAGTTTGATTTCCCTGAGGGCGAGTTTCGCGAGGTCATTTCGGCTTTCATTGCCTGGGATGAATTGCCGGATATGCAAAGCTTTTTGCAGATGGCTTTGATGTTGCAACGGCGCTATGGTGGCAGTCATTTGCAGCTCGATTTTGGTGATAAGGGCAGCAAAATGGTGCTGTTTTTTGGGACGCCGGTGACGCATGAGAACAAAGAGGAACATGCTTTGCAGTTTATCCGTGAACTTTGGCGGCAAATGCCAGCTTTGGCAAAGGTCAAAGCTGGGCTGACGCGCGGTGTGGTTTACACAGGCTTTTATGGTTCACCGTTGCAGCAGGCTTTTTCTTGTCTGGGCAGTGCGGTCAATCAGGCGGCGCGCTTTATG
Source organism: Anaerolinea sp. (assembly GCA_020216845.1). Taxonomy (GTDB): domain Bacteria; phylum Chloroflexota; class Anaerolineae; order Anaerolineales; family Anaerolineaceae; genus JAIWNK01. The sequence goes on from JAIWNK010000157.1 coordinate 8,452, forward strand.
GCGCGGGCTGAGTGGGGACAGGTGTTGTGCGATGGCGGGCTTGCCAAAACGCCCGGTCATACATTCACGTACCTGGGCGATTTTTCATACAAAGGGCGTTCGCAACCGATCCCGACATATGCGTTGCAGGCTGCGGCAGCAACAGAAGCAGTGCGTTCGTCGCGCGCTGCGGCGGAGCAGGCACATTTGCTGATTGGACGGGAGAATGAGCTGCGCTTTTTGCATCATGCCTTGCAGCCTTTGCAAGAAGGGCGGTTTGGCGGTGTGTTGTATGTGGATGGTGAAGCAGGTTTGGGCAAGAGCCGTTTGTTACAGACTTTCAGACAACAAACGGCGCAATTTCGTTGGTTTGTTTTGCCCTGTGATGAGGTGTTGCGCAAAAGCCTGAATCCGTTGGTGTATTTTTTGAACGGCTATTTTGAACAAGATCAGGCAAGCAGCGCCGAGGAAAAACAACAACGCTTTGAGGCGCGCTTCAATCAGCTGCTTCAACAAACACGCGATGCAAATCTAACGCGCGAGCTCAAGCGTGGACGGCCATTTTTGGGGGCTTTGTTACAATTGCCGCAGGAAGAGGCGCAGTTGCGCCAATTTGACGCACAGGCGCGTTACGAAAACACGTTGGATGCCTTGAAAGTTCTTTTCAAGGCTGAAAGTGCACAACAACCGCTCATTTTGCACCTGGAAGATGCTCATTGGATTGACCCCGATTCGCGTGATTTCTTCCGCCTTCTGACCCGCAATGTGGAAGATTGCCCCTTTTTGTTGCTGACGGCTTGCCGTTATCAGGACGATGGCAGCTTGTTTGAGCTTTCGCTGGAAAGCGAGACGCCGGTTCAGCGTCTGACGCTTGGACCGCTTTCTGAGTCGGAGGCGGGAAAGCTGATTGCCTTTGTCACCCGGCGCGAGGCAGCTGTGCCGCCCGCAACCCTGGCGTTTATCCATCAGCGCAGTTCTGGAAACCCGTTCTTTATTGAGCAAATTACTCTTTATCTCATTGAAAACCAATTGTTGGATGAACAAAACAATTTGGATGAACGTTTGCTCAGCGGGCAAGCGGAACTGGAAATTCCGGCTACGATCAACGCGATTTTGGTGGCGCGCATTGATCGCTTGTCGGCCGAGTTGAAGAGAATCGTCAAAACTGCGGCGGTGTTGGGGCAGGAATTTGCAACCATCATTCTTTCCACGATGTTGCGCAAGGTGAATGCCGAGCCGGAAGACGAGCTCCATCGTTATTTGTCTGCTGGTGAGGAGCAAACCATTTGGACGGCGATTTCGGAATTGCGTTACATCTTTCGACACGCTTTGATTCGAGATGCTGTGTATGGAATGCAACTGAAGAAGCAGTTGCGCGCTTTGCACAACCTGGCGGGTGAAGCAATTGAAGAACTCTTTCAGTCCAACCTGTCGCCTTATTATGTTGACCTGGCGGAGCATTATGAAAAAGCGGAGCGACCGGAAAAAGCTATTTTTTATCTGACCCTGGCTGGGCAGGCGGCCTTGGATTCGTATCGAAATCAGCAGGCAATTGGACTGTATGACCGCTTGTTGCAATATCCGCTGCCGGCAGAGGCGGAATTGAGCGCATGGGAAAACAAAGGCAAGGCGCAGCGCATTGCCGGAGATTGGCAGGCAGCAAGGCAAACCTATGCTCAGATGCTTGAGCGTGCCGAGGCGTTGGATTTGCCATTGTGGCAGGCAAAGGCCGCCAACGCATTGGCTTATTTCTTGCTCGTACATGGGGAGATTGAGCAGGGCACGGCATTGGCGGAACGCGCTCAAAGGTTGGCCGTGCAAATAGGGGCGCGCGAGGAACAGGCTCAGGCGTTAAGAAATTTGGGGATTGCTTGTAACAAGAGCGGCGCATGGAGCCGCGCCCGAGAGATACACACAGAGATGCTGGCTCTGGCAAAGGAAATTGATGATTTGTCGGCGATTGTCTCAGCGCTTTTCCAGTTGCGTCAAGATCTGCTGGAAGAAGGCACGCTGATCCCTGAGTTTGAAAAATATTTGCGTCGCGCCGAGGAGAAAAACGACTTGCGTCTGGTGGCTTCGTTGTGGTTTTACATTGGCGATGTCTATCTCTTGCAGCATGATTATCCGGCTGCTGAACAGGCCAACCGGCATATGTATGAAATTGTTTATCAAATTGGCGACAAACACGGCATGTGTTACGCCATTGGCGATCGGGGCATTGTCTTATCGGAGCAGGGCCGGTTTGAGGAGTCAATTGAGTGCTATCGTGAAAAACTTGCTCTGGCGCGCGAACTTGGTGATGGCTACAATCTTTGGGAGGGGACGTTCAACTGGGCGGCAGTGCAGACGTATCAGGAAAAACATGCCGAGGCGCTGGAGCTGTTGCAAGCAGCTGCCGAAATTGCCCGAAAATATACCCTCAAGGGCGAATTGACGCTCACGCTGCTGACATTGGCTGAAAATGCTTGGGCGCGAGGGGCATTGGCAGAGGCACGCAACGCCCTGGCCGAAGCGGATGCCTTGAATGCAGATTTGGGCGATGAGACGTTTTCTCGGCAAAGCCGCTTGCTGACGGCAAAGCTTGAACACGACCTCGACCTGTTGGATGGATTGTTGCACTCTGCACGGACGGATGAGGAGCGCGCCGAGCTGTGCTTTGAGCGCTGGTGCATGACGCATGCTGAAGAGGACCGTCAACAAGCGCTGCATTGGTATCAGTCAATTGATGGGCGGTTTTTGGGCTACACACAGAAGAACCGGCTTGCCAAATTGACGGCGCAAGCATGAGAGCAAATTGTGCTTGCTGTGATAGAAGAATTCGATGATCAATCGGTCAGCTTTTGCTTTGGAGGCTTGAATGGATGACGATGCTTTGCGTCAGGAATATGACGCGCTGTGTAAGGAAATTCATTTTCACAACTACCGCTATCATGTGCTGGATGCTCCGCTGATCAGTGATGCGGAATATGATCAGCTGATGCTGCGTTTGCGATCGTTGGAGGCACAGCACCCTGAGTGGGTGACGCCGGATTCGCCAACACAACGAGCCGGCGCGGTAGCTGTGGAGCGCTTTAATAAGGTGCGTCATCCGGGGCCGGTGTTAAGCCTGGCGAATGCTTTTGATGCCGCGGATGTGCGTGCCTGGTTAGAGCGGATTGCCAGGCTGGATGAGCGTGTGCGGCAATGTAGTTTTGTGGTTGAACCGAAGATTGATGGCCTGACGGTTGTGTTGCACTATCACAATGGGCAATTTGTGCAGGGGGCAACGCGCGGGGATGGTGAGGTGGGCGAGGATATTACCGCCAATTTGCGCACCGTGCGGGCGTTGCCACTGCGCATTCCTGTGCAGGCCGATGACCCACAACCGCCACGGACGTTGGTGGTGCGCGGCGAGGTGTTCATCTACAGCCGCGATTTTGAACGACTGAATCAGCGCTTGCAGGAAGCTGGAGAGCGCACTTACCTCAACCCGCGTAACACCGCAGCCGGTTCGCTGCGTCAGTTGGATGCTAGCATTACGGCGCAACGTCCGCTGACGCTGTTGACCTATGCTGTGGTGGCTGTAGAAGGCGGGGAGGTGCCGCAAACGCAATGGGGATTGTTGCGCTATTTGCGCGCGTTGGGCTTCCCCGTGACCGATCTGGCGGCCTATTGTGCTGATTTGGAGACGGCCATTGCTGCCTGTCAGAAACTGAATGAGCAGCGCGAAAGCCTGCCCTATGAGGTGGATGGGGCTGTGATCAAGCTGGATGATTTGCAACTGGCTGCTGAGCTCGGTTTTGTTGGCAAGGATCCGCGCGGAGCCATGGCATTTAAATTCCCGGCGCGCGAGGTGACGACGGTGCTGCGCGAGATTGGCGTGAACGTTGGGCGAACGGGTGTGCTGACGCCCTATGCTGTGCTGGAGCCGGTTGAGGTCGGTGGGGTAGTGGTTCGGCAGGCCACGCTGCATAATTTTGATTTTATTGCTGAGAAAGATATTCGCGTGGGTGACCGGGTGCTGCTCAAGCGCGCCGGTGATGTCATTCCCTATGTGATTGGGCCGGTGTTGGATGCACGCACTGGTGCAGAGCAGCCTTTTGCGCCGCCGCAGGTTTGTCCGGCTTGTGGGCAGGCTGTGGAGCATTTGGAAGGCGAGGTGGCCTGGTATTGTGTCAATGCGGCTTGTCCAGCGCAGGTGCTGCGGAACTTGGAGCATTTTGTCTCGCGGGGTGCAATGGATATTGTTGGTCTGGGCGAAAAGATCGTTGCGCAACTGGTGGAGTCCGGGTTGGTGGGCGATATCGCTGATCTCTACACCTTGCGCAAGGAGGACTTGCTGCGCCTGGATGGTTTTGCGGAAAAGAAGGCGGATAATTTGCTTTCGGCAATTGAGGCTTCTCGCGAGCGCCCTTTGGAGCGCTTGTTGTATGGGCTGGGCATTCGCGGTGTGGGTGAGGTGATGGCGGCGGACCTGGCGCGACAATATGGCAGTTTGGACGCGTTGGCAGCGACAAGTGAGGCTGATTTGCAGCAAGTGCAAGGGGTGGGGCCCAACACGGCGAAGGCGATTGTAGATTGGTTTGCCCGAGCGGCGAACCGTAATCTGTTGGAAAAGCTGCGCACAGTCGGTGTTTGGCCGGTGGCGCAGCAAAAGCCGCAGCAAGGGCCGCAGCCGCTGACGGGCCTGACGTTCGTTGTCACCGGCACGCTGGCTGGTTTTTCGCGTGAACAAGTGAAGGACTATATTCAACAGCACGGCGGCAAGGTGACAGATAGTGTGAGCAAGAAGACGGATTACCTGGTGGCGGGCGAGGCAGCAGGTTCAAAGCTTGAAAAGGCGCGTAGCTTGGGGGTGAGGGTGATTGACGAAGCAACGCTGCGCAAACTGGCGGAGGGCAAATGACCAAAACCTTAATCCTCAAACATGGACGCGAGAAGGCCTTGCAGGGCAAACACCCATGGATTTATTCCAACGCGGTGGTGCGGGTCAATGGCAATCCGCAGCCGGGTGAGACGGTGTTGGTGCGCACCGAGGAGGGCAAGGCGCTGGGCTGGGCGGCCTATAGTCCGCTTTCACAAATCCGGGCGCGCATGTGGAATTGGGATGTGGATGAAGTGGTGGATGAGGCCTTTTTGCGGCGCCGTTTACAGCGTGCCATTGAGCTGCGGGTGCGTTTGGGCTTGAATGGGGCAGGGCAAGGGGCAAGGCTGGTTCATGCCGAGTCGGATGGGTTGCCAGGGCTGATTGTGGATCGCTACGCGGATGTGCTGGTGATGCAGATCCTTTCTGTGGGGGTGGAGGTGTGGCGCGAGCAGTTGACGGATTGGCTGATGGAATTGACCGGGGCACACAGCCTCTATGAGCGTTCCGATGTTGAGGTGCGACGGTTAGAAGGGTTGCAGGAACGCAAGGGCTTGTTGCGCGGGGAAAATGTTCGGCGTGTGGTGCTGGAAGAGCATGGGCTGCGCTATGGGGTGGATGTGGAAGGTGGGCAAAAAACTGGTTTTTACCTCGATCAGCGCGAGAACCGTCGTCGTGTGGGGCAGCTGGCCGCTGGGCGCAGGGTGCTCAATTGTTTTTGCTATACGGGCGGATTCAGTCTAGCAGCCCTGGCTGGCGGGGCGGAGCAAGTGCTTTCAGTGGATTCCTCTGCCGAGGCGTTACGCCTGGCGCAGGAAAATTTGGCGCTGAACAATGGATTGGATGCAAGCCGGGCTACCTGGCTGGAGGGGGATGTGTTCACTGTGCTGCGTCAGCTGCGGGATGAAGGGCAGCAATTTGATTTGGTGATTCTTGACCCGCCGAAGTTTGCACCAACCGCTGTACAGGCGGCTCGCGCTGCACGCGGCTATAAGGACATCAACTGGCTGGGTTTCAGGCTGCTGCGTCCGGGCGGATTGTTGGCGACTTTTTCCTGTTCGGGGGGAATTTCGCCGGAGTTTTTCCAAAAAATTGTGGCGGATGCTGCTGCAGATGCAAACGTGGCTGCGCGGGTTGTAGCCTATTTGCACGCCGATGCGGATCATCCGGTGGCATTGTCTTTTCCGGAGGGGGAGTATTTGAAGGGGCTCATATGTGCGATTTGATGGCGGGTGCACCATATGGCGTCATTGCAACCCTTGGGCCGGCAACGTCACAAACAGCAGACTGGTTGGCCTTGCGCTCGGCAGGGGCGACGGGGTTTCGGCTGAATACGTCACATCTGACGTTGGATGCGTTGCAGGAGTGGTTGGCGCGCTGGCAGCAGGCTGACCTGGATTGTGGCCTGGTGCTCGATTTGCAGGGCAGCAAGTGGCGATTGGGGCAGCTTGCGGAGACTGAGCTTGGCGCGGGCAGGCAGGTGCGCTTTGTCCACGCCCGGCAGGCGGCGGCAGATGAACTGCCGGTGCCTCATGCTGATTTTTTTCGCGCCGCACAACAGGCGACAGGCGAGGTTGTGCTGAACGATGGACGGGTACGCGTGGCGCTGCAATGGGCTGAAGCTGATGCCGCTGGCGGAACGGTGGTGCAGGGTGGCAGGGTTTCTGCTGCAAAGGGCATCACGCTGCCCAATAGTCCGTTTCGGGTGGAAGCATTGAGCGACAAGGACGCGGCAATTGTGGAGCTCACCCGGCGCTTGTCAGGGATCGCCTACGCGGTGTCTTATGTGCGCGATGCGTTGGAGCTGGAGCAGTATCGCACATGGTTTGGTGGGGAGGCGCAGTTAATTGCCAAGATTGAACGTCCTTCGGCGGTGGACGATGCGCTATCCATTGGCAGGCAGGCGAATGCGGTTTGGGTTTGCCGGGGCGACCTGGGGGCAGAGATGGGGTTGCGCGGCATGGCACAGGCGGTGGCACGCCTTTCGGCGCAGTTGCAGGCGGGGCAGTTTTCTGTGCCGGTGTGGATGGCCGGGCAGGTTTTGGAGCATATGACCCATTGCGCACAGCCAACACGTGCCGAGGTTTGTCAGTTGTATGATGTGCTGGCACAGGGCTATGCTGGGGTGGTGCTTTCTGATGAAACTGCGCTTGGGCACTTTGCTGAGGAGGCTTGCCGGGTTGCCGCCCTGTTTTGCGAAAGCAAACCGCCTTCCCGTGGTTAGGAAGGCGGTGCAGGTGGAGATGGCGGGAATTGAACCCGCGTCCGAAAGATTCGACCCGCGGACCTCTACAAGCGTAGTCGGTTTTGGTCGTCACATGAGCGGATGAAGCCGACAAAACAACGCTCACGCCAGCCGTTTAGACCCGAAAGCCCTCTTTCGCAACGCACACGGCAGACGTTGCGGCACCACTGGCTTTGTTGCGCCCGCTCCACCACCGGCCAGGGAGCGGGGTGGGCAGACGTGACCTCACGTGGAGATCAGGAGCTGTTTTTGCCTCTGCTTAGGCAGCGAGGGGCATAGCAGCGTAGGAGTTTGTGCGATTGGCACTTGTTTTTTGCACTGATTTTACGAGGTCGGTGCCTCTCGGCTCGCAGTCCGGGACCAGCCTCTCCCGTCGAAGCCTGTCATCCCCGGTACAGCTATTATACCGCATTTCTCAGACAAGATGAGGGTTTGGGTGGGAAAACGTTGGCGGTTGTGCGATAGGTTTTGTCATAATGAGGAGGTGACAAATGGTCTTTTTTTTTTTTTTTTTTTATGGGATACAATAATCTTGTTTATAGGTTGGTATTTAACGGGTTTTCAGCAACGGTTCAAGGTTCCTACAATCGA
>JAIWNK010000158.1 GCA_020216845.1 Anaerolinea sp.
TTCAATTCTTCTAACATACTTACAAGATTACCACATTTGCCTTCTCCTCGCTTCTCTTTTCTTTGTCCTGTTTTTCATATTGAGAATTGCTGACTGAACTCAAAACCAGCTTAACAGCGAACGATAGATCGTTTGTGCACTCTCGCGCCAGGTTGGCAAACCCGCATAGGTGCGGCGAGCTGCGCGGCTCATGGACAGCAACGACGAAGGCGCGTTCGCCAAACTGAACAGTGCCCCCGCCAAAGCTCGCTCATCACCCGCCGGCACCAACAAGCCGTTGCCACCATGCTCAATCAGCTCAACACTTGCACCCCAACGCGTTGCCAATGGCACCACACCATAGCGCAACGCCTCGCGTAGCGTCACCCCTAAGCCATCGCACAATGCAGGCCAAACCAAAACCTGCCCAGCGCGCCACTGCGCCAGCAAAGCCGCACCACTCAACCAGCCCTCAAAATGCACCCGTCCACTCAAAAAACGTTCCTCAACCAGACGCTTCAGCCGCCGCACATAGCCCAAATCCTCATCCAAACGGCCCACTACCTGCAATGTCGCCACATCTGCCGGCAGGTGCGAAAGCGCTTGCAGCAGCACATGCAAGCCCTTTTGTGCAACCAATCTTCCCACATATAACAAACGCAGCGGTTGCCCAGTCAGCTCCTGACAATCTGCCACCCGCCAACCGGGCTCTGCCCCCAGCTCCTCGGTTGCCTCATCCCCGCCCGGCTCTGCCACCACGCCCGGCTTGTTCTGCCCGGCCCAAGCACGCACCTGCTGCCGCAAAGAAGCATTGCCAAACACAAATCCATCCACCCCGCGCAAATAACTGCGTTCCACCGCACGACACAGCCAACGCTCCAGCCCACGCCGCCCCCAACCCGCCTCCACCTCTTCAACCAAACTAATGATGGGGTAACGCGCCAGCCCTTTCAATGTGCGGTTGATGGAAAACAACGCCGCATAACAGCGTTCCTCCTCAACCAACACATCCACATTCAAGCGCAGCAACCGTTCTTGCACACCCCAATCCAGGTTTTGGCCCAAACGATTTGCAAAACGGCCACGCCGCAAGGCTACCACCTCCACCACATCGCCTTGCTCCTGCAAGCAGGCAATCAGATGGCGCGCATAGAGATGTTGTTCAGGGCGTTCTTCCGGCCTGCCATAGGTTACCAAACCAATCCGCACTGCCGCCCTCCTCCATAGTCCTGGCGAGGTGTTGCCACCTCGCCAGCGACAGTTTCAAAGGGATTACGCTGCCTTTTCCAGAGCCAAAACAAGCGTCTCGCCATCAAAACGATCTTCGATTTGCACACGGCCATGGGGGATTGAGGTAGCCAATAGCTCCACCGTCAGGGTTTCGCTTTGAATGTACTCAGCAAAGGCCTGAACTGCTTCTGCCAACCCCGCTGAAGCCTGATAGAAGACGCGAATGCGATCGGCGATTTCCAAATTGGCCTGCTTGCGCAAGTCTTGCACCCGTCGGACGAATTCGCGCGCCAACCCCTCTTGCAACAGTTCCGGGGTCAGCTCCGTCACCAAAGCAGCCACATAAGCACCTTCGGCGGCCACAGCAAAGCCCTCGCGTGCCAACACGCGCACCTCTACCTCTTCGGGCAGAATCTCCAGCGTTTCACCCTCCACAGTCACGCTAACTGTCTGCCCACTTAACAAGCGCACTGCGGTCTGCTCGGCTGGCAAAGCCAACAAAGCCTGCCGAATCGCCGGAAAACGCTTGCCATACTTTTGCCCCAGTTGTTTGGGCAATGGGTTCAGGCTATAAGACACCGCCTCACCTGCTGCGTTCAAGGCACGCACCTGCTTGACGTTCAATTCATCGGCCAATAAATCGCCAAAGCGTTCCAGGGCAGCCATCTCTTCGCGATTGCCGATGGCAAAGGCCGCCTCTGCCAGCGGCTGCCGCACTTTGCGATTGGCCTTATTGCGCGCTGCATGGCCCAACGAAGCCAGGCGCATCACCAAAGCCATTTCAGCGTTCAGCTTATCGTCCACCAATGCGGCATCATATCCCGGCCAACGATCCAAATGCACCGAAAGCGGAGCATTTTCATTCACGCTACGCACCAGGTTCTGATACAACTCCTCCGCCATAAAAGGCATGGTGGGTGCCAACAAGCGAGAAAGCGTCACCAACGCCTCATATAGCGTTGCATAGGCGGCCTGTTTATCCGCATCGGCATCGCTCTTCCAAAAACGACGACGCGAACGGCGCAACCACCAATTAGAAAGCTGATCCACAAACTGCATCACCGGGCGGGTTGCGCCCAACACGTCATAGGTTTCCATTGCCTGCGTCACATCGCGCACCAGAGCATGCAAACTTGAGCGCAGCCAACGATCCAGAGGGCTATATTGCGGCGTCACCGTTGCATCGGGTTTCCAGTGATCCAAATTGGCGTACGTGACGAAGAATGAATACGTGTTCCACAACGTCAACGTGAAAGAGCGCACCACCTCGCCGACCAATTCCATCGAGAAGCGCCGCTCCTGCCCCGGCGGCGAAGCCGTATACAAATACCAGCGCACCGCATCGGCACCATATTCATTCAACACATCCCAGGGGTTGACCACATTGCCACGATGTTTGGACATCTTCTTGCCTTCGCCATCCAAAATCAGCCCCAGGCAAATCACATTCTTAAAACTTACGCTATCAAACAGCAATGTGCTGATGGCGTGCAACGTGTAGAACCAACCGCGCGTCTGATCCACCGCCTCACAAATGAAATCGGCCGGGAATTGTCGGGCAAATTCTTCTTGATTCTCAAACGGATAGTGCCACTGTGCCACCGGCATGGAGCCTGAATCAAACCACACATCAATCAATTCTGGCACGCGCTGCATCGCTGCACCGCATTCCGGGCAAGGCCAGGTGACCTGATCCACATGCGGACGATGCAAATCAAGCATACTTAAATCGCGCCCCACCTTCTGCGAAAGCTCAGCCACCGAGCCAATGCAATCCTGATGATGGCAATTGGGGCATTCCCAAACGGGCAAAGGTGTGCCCCAATAGCGTTCACGCCCCAACGCCCAATCAATATTGTTTTCCAACCAGTTGCCAAAACGACCATTTTTGATATAGCCCGGATACCAATTGATTTCCTCGTTCAGCTCCACCAACCGCTGTTTGAAGGCACTGGTGCGGACATACCAGGTCGGACGCGCATAGTAAAGCAACGGCGTATCACAACGCCAACAAAACGGATAGGTGTGCGTGTAACGCTGCGCCGCAAACAACAAACCGCGGTTCTGCAAATCCTGCGTAATATAGGGGTCAGCGTCTTTGACAAATTGCCCAGCCCATGGACGAACATCCGAAATGAACGTTCCATCCGCGGCGACGGTCATCACAACCGGCAAGTCGTTTTCGAGCGCCACGTTCATATCATCTGCACCAAACGCCGGAGCAATATGCACCAGGCCAGTGCCATCCTCAACAGTGACAAAATCTGCCATCACGACATAATGCGCCGGCTTATCAGGCGGCACAAAGGTAAACAGCGGCAAATAGCGCTTGCCCTTCAACTGCTTTCCTGGATAGCGCTCCAAAACCCGCACCGGCTGTTCGCCGAACACCTTTTGCAGCAAAGTCTCGGCCAAAATCAGACGTTCGGTGCCACCTTCTGACAATGGATGTTCCACCGTGACGTACATCACATCCGGACCAGCAGCCACGGCCACATTGGCCGGCAAGGTCCAGGGTGTCGTCGTCCACACCAACAGCGACGTGCCAGAATCATCTGCTAGCGGCAGGCGCACAAACACAGAAGGGTCACTGACTTCTCGATAGCCCTGTGACACCTCATGATCCGAAAGCGGCGTGCCACAGCGCGGGCAATATGGCACAACCTTAAAACCCTGATAGAGCAATCCCTTCTGCCAGAAATTCTTCAGAATCCACCAAATCGATTCGATATACGGATTGGTATAGGTGATGTAAGCCGTCTCCAAATCCACCCAATAGCCAATCCGTTCTGTCAAACGTTCCCATTCCTGAATGTAGGTAAAAGCCGACTCGCGGCAAAGCGCATTGAACGATGCAATGCCATATTCCTCAATTTGCTGCTTGTTGGTAAAGCCCAGTTTCTTCTCAACCTCAATTTCAACCGGCAGGCCATGCGTATCCCAGCCACCGCGCCGGCTAACATGATAGCCATTCATCGCCTTATAGCGCGGAAAAATGTCTTTGAAAGCGCGCGCCAACACATGATGCACCCCCGGACGGCCATTCGCCGTTGGCGGGCCCTCAAAGAACACATACTCTGGCCCACCCTCTCGGGTATACATTTGCTTGTGGAAGATGTCGTGCGCCTTCCAAAAGCGCAGCACCGCCTCTTCCATGGTTGTCACATTCAGCTTGGGAGAAACTGCTCGAAACATTCTGCCTCCAGACAAAAAGAAATAAAAAAACCACCCGTCCACACAGGGACGAGTGGGATGCTCGCGGTACCACCCTGTTTCCTCCGAATTGACAATTTCAGAGGCTCTCTGTCAGGTACATCTTTTCAGAGATACCCGCGTCCCGGCTAACGACAGACGAGGTCGGCGCCCCTACTGACAACACCCACGTTGCGTTCAGTTTGCAGCTCCGGAAGGATTTTCGATTTTCCGATCTGCCCCGGCTCGCACCAAACCCGGGTTCGCTGACAGCCTCGCAAAAACCTACTCGTTTCCATCAACGCTTTTAAAACGTAGCATTATTATGCCACAACTATGGTCAAAAAGCAACGTTTTTGAAGTGCTACCAAAGAAAAATTTTTGTATAATCATTTTATGGAGGTACGCCATGAGCCCATTTGAACAAGTCATCAAACGCAGCGGTGCAATCGTGCCTTTTAACCCCGAACGCATCACCAACGCCATCTATCGCGCTGCCATTGCCGTCGGCGGAAGAGACCGCAGCATTGCCGAAGCCCTCACTGCTGATGTCATCGCCCTCTTGGAGCAAAACACCCCACCCGGCAAGATTCCCACCATTGAAGAGATTCAGGACGCGGTCGAAAAAGTCCTCATTGAACACGGCCACGCCAAAGTCGCCAAAGCTTACATTCTCTATCGCGATGAACGCGCCCGCGCCCGTCAGGAACGCGCCAGCCTGGCCGCCCGTCCCTCCCAAAACATTCCCTGGGCCAAAATCTGGCACGTCCTCGATTGGGCCGTCCGTCACAACCTGCACACAACCGAGGCACTCAATCAACGTCTGGCGCAGGGCGAGCTGCCTGAAATTGTGCGTCTGAGCGAAGCTGCCTACAATGAAGACATCGAAAACGCAGTTGAGATGATTGCCATGCGCCGCGAGCAAGTGCGCGTGGTAATCATCACCGGCCCCTCATCCTCCGGCAAAACAACCAGCACCATCAAAATCGGTCAACGTCTGCAACACCTCGGTTTGCGCCTTGTCACCCTCAATGTTGACAATTATTACTTCGACCTCGCCCTGCAACCGCGCGATGAATTCGGCGACTATGACTTTGAAACCCCACAAGCGCTTGACCTTTCCTTGCTCAATCAGCACCTCGAACAGCTGATTGCCGGTGAAGAGGTGCGCATTCCCTTCTACGACTTCAAACAAGGCAAGCGCTTCGATGAACGAACCCCGGTGCGCATCCATGCCAACGAATTGATTCTGATTGACAGCCTGCACGGCCTTTACCCAGCTATGACGGGCAGCATCCCCGATGAGCAAAAGTTCAAAGTCTATCTCGAGCCTTTGCTGCAAATGACAACCCCCAACGGCGATTACATCCGTTGGACAGATATCCGCCTGATGCGACGCATGTTGCGCGACGCGGTTCACCGCGCCTATGACCCGCGCCAAACGCTGGAACACTGGCATTACGTGCGCACCAGTGAAAAGCGCAACATTTTGCCCTACATTGGCAACACCGATTACATCGTCAACAGTGCCATGCCCTACGAATTGAGCATCTACCGCGCCCGTCTGCTGGATCACTTCTTACAATGGCGAGAAGATTATCGCAACGACCCCTTGCGTCAGGATGCCTTTGAGCGCGCCGAACGGGTGAGTCAGGTCTTACAGGCCTTCAGCCCAATCACAGACGACAGTCCCGTTCCACCCGACTCGGTGCTGCGCGAATTTATTGGCGGCAGCATCTACGATAGCTAGTCAATCACCTCGTAGAAAAGCGGCAAAGGTGGGCAAGGCTGCTCACTCCAGCGACAGGCAGCCAGCAAACGTTGCCGCGCCGCGCTGAGCGCCTCTCGGCTGTTGGCATGAATGGTAAACAACGGCTGCCCCGTCTCAACCCAATCGCCAACCTTGTGATGCACCACGACCCCCACAGCCGGGTCCACTGCATCCTCTTTGCGCGCTCGCCCTGCGCCCAAGGTCACAGCTGTCTCGCCAATCTCGCGTGCGTCCATCGCCGTCACATAGCCGGCGCGCGGCGCCGGAATCAGCTCAATGAAAGGCGCTGTTGGCAGGCGCTGCGGTTCATCCACAAAGCGCACATCCCCGCCCTGTGCCTGCACCAGGGTTCGGAACATCGCCCAGGCGCTGCCATCCGCCAATTTTTGCTCAGCCATGCGCCGCGCCGCATCCAGGCCTTCTGCCCGCCGCCCCAACACCAACAAATGTGCTGCCACGGTCAAACAATGCTCGACAAAATCTGCCGGCCCGCCACCGTGCAGCGTTTCAATCGCCTCGCGCACTTCCAGCGCATTGCCCACAGCACAGCCCAATGGCTGATTCATGTCCGAAAGCAAGGCAACAGCTCGCCGGCCACTGCGCGCCGCGATTGCCGTCATCAATCGAGCCAATTCGCGCGCCTGATCCAAAGTTTGCATAAAAGCGCCTACACCGACCTTCACATCCAGCACAATCGCCTGCGCCCCTGCGGCAATTTTCTTGCTCATAATTGAAGAAGCAATCAGCGGAATGGACGGGACAGTGCCGGTCACATCACGCAAAGCATAGAGCTTGCCATCTGCCGGCGCCAGGTCACCGCTTTGCCCCGTTAAGACCAAACCGATATCACGCAGCTGCGCCAGGAACTGTTCGCGCGTCAGGCGCGTATTGTAGCCAGGAATCGACTCCATCTTATCCAGTGTGCCACCACTAAAGCCCAAGCCGCGCCCCGACATTTTGCCCACCGGCAAGCCACAGGCTGCCACCAACGGCTCAACCACCAGGGTGGTCTTATCCCCCACCCCACCGGTTGAATGTTTATCTACAGCAATATCCACCACCCCCGAAAGGTCCAACATCTCACCCGATTCGGCCATTGCCAGGGTCAGGTCTGTTGTCTCGCGGGCGGTCATGCCGTTCAACAAAACGGCCATGGCCCAGGCCGCCGCCTGATAATCGGGAATATCACCGGTCGTCACCCCTTGAATGAAAAAGCGGATTTCTTGTTCGCTCAGCTCTAACCGATCGCGCTTCTTGATGATAATATCTACTGCACGCATTGCAACCTCCATACAAAAGAAAATCGAACATTCAGCCTTGCGGTGGATTGACCGTGCGCCCTTTCCAGAGCGCGGTTCCCCGTACAGTATTCCACCAGGAAGAAAATGCCACCGCCACATTCAAAACCACTGTCAGGGGATAAAAAGCTGTCAACCAGCGCGGAAAGCCCAAACTGCCATAGGAAATGAAAAACGTCAACCACAGCAAAGCCGCTGCCGCCCCTGCCAGCCCCACCGAAAGGCCAGCCAACGGCACACCGGCTGCCCAAAATCCCAGCACAATCAACGGCTCAAAGGTCATCAGCAACATCCATAACCAAATAAACAAAAAGACAAGCCTATTATACCCAAACGCGGCAAACATGTTTTTGCCCAGCCCACGCCACACCTGCGCAAAATTGCGGTACATGCGGCAGCGCACCACCCCAGCGCCGTTCATCAAACGCCAGCGCAACCCTGCCGCCTTCACCTGCTGCGCCAATGCCAAATCATCCACCACGTTACTGCGCACCGCAGCATGGCCGCCAATTTGTTCATACGCCGACCGACGAAACAACATCACCTGCCCCACGGCAAAAGAGAGCTGTGGTTTCTTCAGGCGATAGGCTACCCCCAACGGCAAAAAGGTCAGGTTAGCCCACAAAAAGAAAGGCAGCACCAATCGTTCCCCCCAGCTGCCCAACACCTCCTGCGGCACCACACTCAACAAGTCTGCCTGCTCTGCCACCCCCGCCGATACAAACGCCCGCAGTGCCCCCGGCGCGAAGACGGTATCCGCGTCCACAAACAATAGCCAATCGCCATGTGCCTGCTCTGCCAGCTGTTGACAGGCCCAATGCTTGCCCCACCAGCCCTCCGGCAAAGCTGCTCCGCGCCGATATACCACCCGGCTATCCTGAGCGGCCATTGCCTGCACCAACGCAGCCGTGCCATCGCTCGAATCATCATCCAACACCATCACTTCAAAATCAGAATACTCCTGCCCAACCAATGAGGTCAGGCAGGAGCTGATATTGTCTTCTTCATTGCGGGCCGGCACCAGCACCGATAGCTTTGGCCAAACAGAAGGCTGCGGCACATGCTCAACCCGCCGAAACCAGCGGCGATTGCTGAGCGCAATCAGGTTCAGCCCAAGCAGAAAAAGCACAAGCCCAATCTGATGCTGAAGCCAGAAACTACTCACCGCTCCGTCTTCTTCAATCGAATGACCACTTTACGATTGGGTTCTTCGCCAATGCTTTCCGTCTCCACTGCGGGATGGTTGCGCAGCTCCAGGTGAATCACGCGCCGCTCGCTCGCCGACATCGGCTCCAAGGTTTGGCGCTTCCCCGAACTGACGGCCTGCTCAGCCATCCGTTGTGCCAATACTTGCAATTGTCGCTCGCGCCGTGAACGATAGCCCTGCACATCAATCATCAAGGGCACCCACCGTCCAATTTCTTTTGAGACAATCAAGCTGGCGATATATTGCAGCGCATTCAACGTCTCTGAACGGCGGCCGATGAGAATGCTCAGGTCATTCCCATGCACTTCCACCACCACCGATTCCTGATCTCGCTCATCCACCGGTGGAACAAAGCGCGTCGTCACCTCAGCTTTAACCTTCATTTTCTCCAGCAATTCAGCCACCACCTCGTGCGCCACATGGGCAATGTGTTCCACTTCCGCTTTCGACTGTTCAGGTTGTTGCGTTTGCGTAGGCGCATCTACAGACGGCTTGCTACTTTCCACCTGCGCTTGCGGCGTTACGGCAGCAGCAGTGTTGGTCTGCACCACCAGGTCTTTCAATGCCAGGCGCACGCGCGCCTGCCGGCTGCCCAGGCCCAAAAAGCCGCGGCTGCCCTCATCCAAAACTTCTACCTCCACAGCTTCGCGCGGCAGGCCCAGTTGCTGCAAACCGCGTTCAATCGCTTCTTCCACCGTTGGTGCGATCACTTCCAGTTTCGTTTTTTGCTGACTCATGTGTTCCCTCACTCCTACTTTCCCGATCGGCCCGACTTGCTCGGCTTACCAGGCTTTTTATCCGGTTTCGATGATGTCATTTCAGCTTTCTTCTGCGTTGCTTCCACCGAAGGCGAATTTCCAGCCTCTTTCTTCTTTGGCATCAAATTCGACCAATTCAGCCGCCCCAACAGCGCATATTGGGCAATCCCAATCAGGTTCGTAAATACAAAGTAAACTGCCAGCCCCGCCGAAAGTGAGTAAGCAAACCAGCCCATCAACAACGGCATGTAGAGATTCATCATATTGGCCGTCATGGCACTTGGGTCGCGCGGGTTGCTGGAACTGGTCGGCGGCGTCATCAGTTTCGACTGCAAATACGTCGTTACAACCACAAGAATCGTCAATACCGGAATCGGGAACGGCAGAAAAGAAAGGTGCAAGCGCTCAGGCTGCCCCAAATCTGCAATCCACAAAAACCGGCTATTGAGCGGGATCAAACTTTCAATCTGTAACAACCAGGGATAGAGATGCCGCGTCAGGTCAAACAACTGCAGCGGCGTGCTTGCCAACGCCGCCGTCATGCCCTGATAGAAAGCGATCATAATCGGCAACTGAATCAATGTCGGCAAACACGAAGAAAGTGGGTTGACGCCCATCTCCTGCATCAAGCGCGTTTGCTCTGCTGCCAACTTCTCGCGATCATCCTTATACTTTTCCTGAATTTCTTTGAAACGCGGGTCGGTTTGCAGTTTTTGCATCGTTTGCGCGCCCTTGATCTGACTGACCATCAGAGGATGTGTCAACACCCGCACCAACAGGGTAAACAATAGAATGGCTACCCCCAGGTTGCCGCCAATCAGGTTATAGATGAACAACAAAATATTCGTAAAAACAGGGACAACAAGCTCATTCCACATAAGGTACTGCCTTTACTTGGCCGGTTGGAACGACCAGATTTGATTGCCATTCAGATTGGTAGCAATCAGAGGGGTTTTGCCGTTGACAATGCCAATCATCAGCACATCCGCAGCAGCCATCGGCCCATTGTAGAACTTTCCATCCTCAGGCATGGTGAACAAAATAACCTTTCGAGAATCGGCAAAAGACAGTTTGACCAATTTGCCGCCGCGCACGCTATCCGCTTTTTGCAGCGCAAACACCAACCCATCTTGCAACACCGCCGGAGCACCTACCACCCCACTCCCATCCTGCTCCAGAGCAATCGTTTCCAATTCGGTGCCATCCGTTGCCGAAAGAATGTGGGCCACACCGTTCATATCGCCGATATATAGCTTGCCATCTACCAACGTAGCCTGCGTCCACAAACGAGCATTGATGGCCTTCTTCCATTTCAGCGAACCATCCAGGCTGTTAAGCGCCACCACTTCGTTGGATAGCGAGGTGATATACAACGTTCCATCCTCCGCCAGTGTTGGTTGGAACAACGCCGCCGCCCCCAAGTCATACGTCCAAACCGACTTGCCGGTCATCAAGTCAACCGCATATAGCTTGTGATCCATGCTAGGCAGGTAAGCGCGCTGACCATCCGTTGCCGGCGAGGCCCATAGCGCCCCATCGGTCGCAAATTTCCAACGCAAACTGCCATCCAGGCTCAACGCATATAAGGCATAATCGGCATTTGCCGCCAGGATCAAATCGCCCGTCACCACCGGTGCAGCGATGAAATGACCCGTTGCGCCATTGAAGCGCCACATCTCTTGTCCACTCAGTGACAGGCCTGTCACCGCACCGGGCAAGCTATAGTCGGCAACCACCAGCATATCCCCAGCCAACGCCGGCGGAGCGTAAAACATGCGTCCACCTTCTGCCTTTTGCGGGTACCGCCACTGCTCGGTGCCAGTGTTCAAGTCAATGGCATAGACAAATTGTGCATTTGCCATGTAGACCGTCTGACCATCCGCCACCAAGCCAGGGTAACTGACCGCTGGCAAACGCCCACACGCGCTCAGCACCAAACCCAACAAGGCCAGGCTCAAAAACCACCACACTCGTTTGAACTTCAACATGCCTTTACCTTCCTCACAGCACAGCGTTTATGGAACCGGATCATAGCCCCCCGGATTGAAAGGATTACAACGTAGCACACGTTTGAAAGCCATCCAACCGCCTTTGAGCGCCCCATATTTATAAACCGCCTGATATCCATAATGCGAACAACTGGGATAAAAGCGGCAAGTATCAGGCGGCAAAGCCGGCGAGACCACGGCTTGATACAAACGTATCAACCCTAACAGCAGAGCGCGCGGCAGGTTCACCACCTTCAGTGGCAAATCACGCAGCCGTGGCTCGTTGGGATAATCACGCGGAAACATTGCTCTTTCCTTCTTCCACAAACAGATCCGCTCGTTCAAAAACGCTCTTCACAGCCGATTGAATGGATTGAAAATCAGCTGTAGCAATTGGTTTGCGCGCCAGAAGCAGCACATCCCAACCGGGCAAAAGGCGGGGTAAAAGCCCATCTACACAAGCACGCAGGCGGCGCTTGGCGCGATTACGCACCACCGCATTGCCCACAGCGCGACCGGCCACTACCCCGACTCGTACCCCCGTTCCTTGCGCAGCAAACACAAACAACACAACCAGCGGGTGGGCGTATGACTTGCCAAAACGCCGCACCCGCTTGATATCGGTTGAACGGGTTAATCGAAACTTTCGTTTCACCCATACCTTTGGGGGTCAATCCCAAAAAAATTCCTTTTGGTTCAATCCTACCAGCGGATTCGCTTCACGTGATTGTTGGCGCTGACCGTCAATTTATGGCGGCCACGCAGGCGGCGGCGCTTGAGAACCTCACGCCCATCCGCAGTTGCCATGCGGGCGCGAAAGCCATGTACGCGCAGGCGACGATGAATTTTGGGTTGATACGTCCGTTTGGTTGACATGCTACGTTCCTTTCACCTTCTGTCTTAAATTTTTCTGCTCGTCATCCTGCCTGGCAAGGATAGATCCGGGCCAAGAAACTCGACCGCATTGCGATTGTGATCTGCCCTCACAAGGCCGGGCGACAAAGGGCCATTATACCGCAACGCTGCCGATCGGTCAACAAAATTCAATCCATTTCTGGGTCCTCAAATAGGGCAACCAATTCTCGTGCGCTTTTTGGATCGGTCAGCGCCAGCACCTCATCACCGACCTCAAAAACCGTCTCGCCGCGCGGCACCACCACATCACCACTGCGCAAAATAGCGGTAATGACGCAATTGCGCGGCAAGACCAGATCCTTAATCGCAACCCCAACCGCCTTGGCCCCCGCTGGAATCTTTTCCTCCACCAACGAGTAATGTCCTCGTCGCAGTTTCAACAATGTCACCATGTCGCCCAAGGACATCTCTTCTTGAATCATGCTTGCCATAATCGAAGCCTGATTCAGCTCCACATCCACATGAAACAAGTCATTGAACAGCCAGGCATTACGCGGGTTGTTGACGCGCGCAATCGTGCGCCGCACGCCATAGCGTTTGCGCGCCAGGTAACACAACACCAGGTTCACCTCATCGTGCGTTGTACATGCCGCCATCACATCCGCTTGCTCAATGCCCGCCTGCTCCAAAACCTGAGCATTGAGCAATTCCCCCTCATGAATCAACTCTGTCGGCAATTCGCGATGAATGCGCGTCAGCACCTGTTTGCGATCATCCACCACATGGACATCATGATCCTGTGCGATCAAGGTGCGCGCTAATTGCGCTCCGGTTCTGCCTCCGCCAACAATTACCACATACATATTCATTTCTCCTCTCGCGGCCGACAGACAAGCGCCCGCAACGATTCAACACCATCCAACGTGGCACTGACATGCACCACATCGCCTGCTTTCAAGATCCAATCTGGCCTTGGCAAATGGGCACGCCCAGCGCGCGCCACCGATACAGCGATCACATCTGCAATCATCCACTCAGATAGAGGGTGCCCATCCCATTCGGCACCAACAGCAAGCTCATACACTTCCACCTCGCCATTCCCCGCCGAAAAGACGGCCCGCACCTCGCCATGATATACCATCTCCTCCAGGCGCTGCGCCGCCCAACTTGTGGCACTCACAATTTGCAGGTCAAACATCTCATACAAATAGCGATACGCCGGATCATAATTACGCGCCACAACCGTCTTAACGTGAAACTTCTGAGCAGCCGCATGTGCCACAACCAAATTCAGCGCATCGCTGTTCGTCGCCGCCACCAATGCGTCACACGTCTCAATGCCGGCCCGATGCAAAACCTCATAATTGGTCACATCGCCCTCAAACACACGCCCTTGAAAATCAGCCGGCAGGTTTTCACGCGGCGCATCGGGCAACGCAATCACAGCCACATCCTGACCGCGCTGACTCATGCGATAGGCCAATTCAGAGCCCATTCTTCCACAACCCACAACGATGATTTGCATTTTTCTTATCCTTCCAATTCCTTCCAATCCACAACCCCTATTCTACATTATAGGGGACTTCTGTAATCACAATATCCTTGCGGTTCAGTAACACATTGCGCAAGGTGTCGGCCGTACGTGCATGTAGTGCGCCACTCAAAAAGTGTTTCGGAATAAACTGCGGCACCACAATCGTAATCAGCTCATTAGGCTGTCGCTTTTCATCCAACTCATCAATGTATTCCAACAATGGCTCCACCATCAAGCGATAAGGCGATTCCAAAATCACCAAACGCAGTCCATCTCCCCAAATTTCCCATTTCTGTTGCACTTTGGCGGTTTCTTCTGCGTCAATTGAAACATGCAGCGCCGTGATGTCGTCCGACAACATACGCGCATACCGCAACCCGGCCAACGAGCCACGATGCACCCCGCTAATTAGCAAGATCACGCGGTGACGCACCACCTGCGGCAACGTACCATAATGATCAAGCGACAGCTTTTGCGCCACGCGCACATAATGCCGATGAATGGTCAACAAAATAGCCACGACCGACGGAATCAAAATGACCACCACCCAAGCGCCCTCGGTGAACTTGGTGACAGCGAAGATCACCATCACTGCAAACGTACAAAACGCACCAACGCCGTTGATGAGCATTTTCAACAACCATTTCGAATCGTGATGCACGACTGAATGGTGGGTATTTAATTTCTCGCCCGGCTTTAACTGCCCTGAATGCCACCAACGTCGCGCCATGCCGGTCTGTGAAAGCGTGAAGGACAAAAACACACCAATCGCATACAGCGGGATCAGGCGCGTCACACTCGCCTGGAAGATGATAATCAGCAACGAAGCCATTGCTGCCAACGCAACGATGCCACGCGAATACACCAACCGGCTACCGCGATAAGTCAACTGCCGCGGCAAAAAGCCATCTGCTGCGGCCAATGCACTCAGGCGGGGAAAATCAGCAAACGAGGTGTTGGCCGCCATGATCAAAATAATCGTCGTCGCTGCAATTGTTGCCAAGTAGAGCAGCCCGCGCCCATCGAACACCGTGCGTGCCAACTGAGAGACAATCGTCTCTGCCTCCGAAGGCACAGGCTGCACATGCCCGGCCAGGAAGGAAATCCCCAGCATCAGCGACCCCAAAATCGTCGCCATAATAATCAGCGTAATGCCAGCATTGCGCGAACGCGGCTCCTTGAAAGCCATGATCCCATTTGAGATCGCCTCAACGCCGGTCAAAGCTGTCGTACCATTTGAGAAAGCGCGCAAGATCAGGAACAGCGTCACCCCTTGCACCTGCGTCATCATCTCTGCCTCGGGCGGGTTTGCCACCACCCCCAGCGTCCCGGCAAAGTAACGGAAAAGGCCCACACCCACCGTTAGATACAACATCACCACAAAGAAATAAGTCGGAATGGCAAAAGCCCGCCCCGACTCCTTGACCCCGCGCAAATTGATCAGCATGATGAAGCCAACCATGGCCACCGAAATCTCAACCCGATGCTGAAACAGAGCGGGAAAAGCCGAGGTGATTTGCGCCACCCCAGATGAGATAGAAACAGCCACCGTCAGCACATAATCGGTCAACAACGCCGCCGCAGCCACCAATGCCGGTGCCATGCCCAAATTATCGCGTGAAACGCTGTAAGAGCCACCGCCATTCGGGTAAGCATGGATCGTTTGCTCATACGAAATGGTCACGATCGCCAACAAAGCGACGATCACAATCGAGAGCGGAAAGACATACTGATAAGCCGCCGCACCCAGCACCGCCAAAATAACCAACATTTCTTGCGTGGCATAGGCGGTCGAAGACAGCGCATCAGACGCAAAAACAGCCAGCCCTATTAACTTGCCAATCGTCTGATGCGGTGCATCTGCCGTTTGCAAAGGCCGGCCAATCAACCAGGTTCGCCACGAACGCGGCGGCTTGTATTCAGCTGTTCGCCGCAGCACCGTGGTGCCATTCTTCTCTTCAATGTTCATACGTTCTTTTTAATCCTCTACTTGCTGCCAGGCGCACGCCCAGCTTAGAAAAACGATTGATTATAATCGCATTTTCCGATGCAAGTCAAGCTTACAATTTCGTCAACAGCAATTCTCAATATGAAAAACAGGACAAAGAAAAGAGAAGCGAGGAGAAGGCAAATGTGGTAATCTTGTAAGTATGTTAGAAGAATTGAA
>JAIWNK010000159.1 GCA_020216845.1 Anaerolinea sp.
ACTCACCCAAAATCAACGACTGATATTGACCATAGACACAGCCGAACGCCTGGTGTATTTTAGTAACCACCGCGCCGCCTGCTGGCCATGGCTGCTCGGATTGCTGCGCTCAACCAACAACATCACCCTAATCCTGGCCGGGCGAGAAGCAGCCTGCCCGCTGGCAGAAGAATTAAACGCCCAGGTCTTCACCATTGAAAAGTTTCGCGAAGAAGACAGCCTGGAATATTTTGCGGCTGCGGCGCGCGCTGCACGCACAGCAAAGGCCTTTGCCACTGCTGAAAAGATTGAAAGCCTTGATCGCTCTATGCGCCAACAAGCACATAGACAAGCTCAAGGAAAACCGATTCGCCTGGCGCTGCTGGTCGCCCTCTACAGTGTGGGCGCCCCTCCGCCGCTAGACGCCTTTGAACAAACGCTCGTCGCCAACCTGATGCAAACCCCCATCCTGGGCGAAACGGTGCAAGCACTGGGACGACTACCACGGGGTGCAACCAAAACCCTACTAGCCCAGATATTGGAAATCTCCAACGAAGAGGCCGCACAACGCTTCGAAGCAATCAAGGGATTGGCTTTCGTAAAGTGCTCTCGTTTTCGAAATGAAGAATTGCTCTTTCTACATGACGAATTATATGAAACACTAAAAAAAGAAGAAGCTCTCAATCCCAATCAACGGCAATCTGCCCAAGAAGTCTATAAACTAGCTGTAACTTATTATCACGATCTGCTTGGACAAGGAATTGCAGAAATCAATCAGGCCTACGCCCCAATTGAAAGTATCCAATTTGAGCCAGATGATGACAAACGGGCAACAACTGTTTTGAAACAAGAAGAACAAGTGAAGCAAGTTGCCCAGCTCATTGGTTGGCAGCAAACATTGATCGCCAACCGAGTTTTCTATCGCTTCCGACAGGATATCAGTGGCGGTTTTCGCTATTATTACCGCTACGTTCTGCAAGCAATTAGCTCCAACGACCTGATCCTTTACTGGCAAATGCAAGCTGAAGTTGCAGCCGCTCTTTCTGATATTGTCATGGATGACCAACAAAAGGATTTGTTAGATGGCGCATTGCAACTAACCCCTGTTCTTGAAGAATGGATGCGGAATCGTTATGCGGCAATCATCGAAACAGCGGACACCCTGCGCAAACAAAGTCCCGATCGTTTTGGGCTGCGCAACAAAGGCGGTTGGGCGGATGAGCTTCGCATCCGCGAGGCGCGCGCCCTCATTTACTTGGGGGAAAGCAAAGATTGGTCTCGGGCAACCAAATTGCTCAACGACATTATTGAGCGAGGCGAACGACTTTCTACCGCTGCAGAAGATATTCAAAACGACCCCATTCTTTGGCATAAACTTTCAATCTTAGCCCAAGCCTATCGCTTTCGCGGCTATCTGTTGTCACTGCAAGGGAAATTGAATAGTTCCGCTGAAGATTACTATCAATCCATCCTGCTGTGGAGAGAGCTGAAAACCAAAATTGAACTTGCTCATTCTCTGAATGACCGAAGTTACGTACTGGCTCAGCTTGGGCAAACCGATGACGCATTAGCCCTGGCAAACGATGCCCTCAACCTGCGCCGCAAGATCGGTCGGCGCAGCCCGGTCGCCCTCAGCCTGAACACCCTCGGCATCATCAATCGTCTCAAAGGCGATTACAACACTGCCCTGACCATGTCCTGGCGCGCCCTGCGGCTGGCTCGTTTTTTGGGTGATACACGCGCAGAAGGCCTTGCACTCAACGCACTGGCCGAAGCACGCCGCCGACAAGTCGTTAGTGATCCCGATATGCAGATTGAGGTTCGTCTTTCACACCTTAAACAAGCAGAATCATGGGCAGATTCGGCGCGAAAAATCTTCGAAGTCAGTAGCGAACGCCCTCGGCTGGTCCGTGCACTGATAGAGGTTGGTTGCGCACGCCGAGACCAGGTACGGTATCTACGATTAGAAAGGCCTCAAGACTTGAAAGAAATCGAGAAACTTCGCAGTCAAAGCGAGCAAATGCTGCGCAATGCATATGAAGCTTCAAAAAGCCTGGCAAAATACGATCGGTTGGATGCATTGGTAAACCTTGCCTGGTTAGGATATTATGTTAACGATGACAAATTAATTCAAGAAGTCACCTCGTTAGCTTTCGAGGAAGCGGATGAATATCTCTTGTTCCGCCCAACACCCAGTCAAAAAACCATTCCAAACTCCGAAAAAGCGATAGAAGTTGGAATATGGCAACAACTTGGCAAACTGTATGTACTGCGCGGCTTCCGCGTCCTGTGTGAATTTGGGTCAGCTCCATCAAAAAATCCAAAACTTATTCAAAACGCTGCTTACGAACACGCACTTGGACTTGAATATACTGGCCTGTATAGTGAACGTTTTCCACCTTTCCAACAAGCTCGACAGCAAATGTATGACCTATACAAACAATTTAATCAAAAAGAGCTTGAAGAAACAGCCAAAGGCGTGCTACGTTTCGAATATGAACTTCAGCTTCAGCGAAAAGGGCCTTTCTCGGCAATGCGCCGGTTTTTGGAAAACTTTGCCCTGTGGCGACAGCCGCCGCCTGGCTAAACTGCCTTTTGCCAGACAATTGCAGCACCCAAGGGGTTGAATCGCGCCTGCCTGCTTGCTATAATGAAGGTGCATCTTTTGCTTTGGCCAACGAAAGGACGATGCAATGAAGCAAAAGGACGGCTCGCCGTTGTTGTACTAGCAAGCTCTTCCACAACCTTGCCCTGCGCCTCTCGGCGCATGAGGGGGTTTTTGTGTTTAAGCAAAGGCAGGCTACCATGAACGCTCTTTTGTGTATTGTGCCCCTGAAACGGGAATAACGATTGCGCTTGCCCGTTCACCTATGACACCCCGCTGCAAACCCGGCAAACACCCATGCACCTCGTCTTACCATCCGCATTTGCGAATGGCAACGCAGACGATCACTGCTCTTGCCCCAGTGCACCGACTGCACCGCCCAACCGCCCCGAGGGCACATGCTTGCAGGCGGTGACAGCCCTGCAAACAGCGCTGCCGAATGGCTATCACACCCTGCACTGCCCTGAAACCGGCGGCACAGCCGTGTTGAATCAGGCCGCACTCGACTTCTGGCAAACCTTTCGCAGCCCACAAACGCCACAGCAAGCTGCGGCACAGCTCGCCCTATCAGCACACGAGGCACACACCGCCTGCGAACAGCTCTGGCAGGCCGGCCTGTTGCGCACAGCGGGGCAAGACGCCGTCTGCTATGGCAGCGAACACGGCCTGGTTGCCTGGCTACACCTGACCGAGCAATGCACACTGGCCTGCACCTATTGTTACGCCCCGCGTCACGCCCACAACATGGAAGAGCGCACCGGCCTGGACGCCATCGAACGCCTGTTTGCCATTGCGCGACAACACGGCTACTCCGAAATCTGGCTCAAATATGCCGGTGGCGAACCGCTGTTGCGCTTCGACCTGTTGCGCACGATGCAAACGCGCGCCCTGCAGCTTGCCGAAGCGCACGGCATCCTGCTGCACAGCACCGTGTTGACCAACGGCACAGCGCTGACGCCATCAATTGCCGCCGCCCTGCGCACCCTAAATGTCGGCCTTGGCCTCTCACTCGATGGCCTGGACGAGGCACAAGAAACCCAACGACCGCTCCCGGGAGGCTCAAGTGCCCGGGCCGCCCTACGCGCCCTGGAAATCGCCCGTGCCCAAGGCTTACACCCGCACCTCAACATCACCGTCACGGCCCAAAGCGCCCCCGGCCTGGCCGCCCTGCTGCGCTTTGCCCTCGAGCAAGGGCTGACGTTTCACCTCAACTTCTACCGCCCAACCGCCGACCCGCACCCCGAGCTGGACTTGAATCAACACGCCCCTCAGGTGCTGGATGGGCTTCACGCCGCCCTGGCCGTGATTGAGCAAGCCCTGCCGCCCTGGAGCCTGCTGAACGGGCTGCTTGACCTGGCCAACTTCACCGTTCCCCATGCCCAGGCCTGTGGCCGCGGACGCAACTACCTGGTGATTGGCCCACAAGGCGAAGTGAGCGACTGTCAGATGCACATGCAAGAGCCGGTCAGCACCATTTGGGCCGCAGACCCGTTGGCCGAGCTGCGCAACACCGAAAGCCCAACCGACCTGCGCCCGGAATGCGCAGCTTGCCCCTGGCGCTATGCCTGCGCTGGCGGCTGCCCGCACCTGGCCGGGGCCCATTGTGCCCTGTATAAGGCGCTCTTCCCCGAATTGCTGCGCCTGGAAGGGCTACGCCTGTTACAATACGCCGCCCCCGCCATCCAATAACCCCCAACACACTGCTCCATCTTCCGCCCCACACGGTACGTGTGGGGCGTTTCCATTTTGTCAGCCATTGGTGAGAAAACGGTGAAACACCGGCGAGATCGGTGCAAGGCACCGGCAAACAGAGCGCAAGGACGGAGCAAAGTTGCGCAAAGGCCCTTTCACTACAATAGAGATTAGCAAAACCCAATTGAAAATTCCATTGTGAAAGGAGTTACCCAAAACACAATGAACGCCAAACTAGGATTTCTCGTCATCATTCTTGCAATCATCTTGGGCGTCAGCCTAAGCGAACAATTTGGCCCCCAGGCAGAAGCCAAAGCGCAAGAGATCATCGCAAAAACAGACGCTTACATGCAAGAGCAGGCATGGAAACTAGAACAAGAACAACAAAAACAAGCGCTTGCAACACAATGGGAACTGGCTGCCATTGAATTCCAACGCAACCTGGGCAAGGCCATCACGGATAGCTTGCCCATCCTCGTAACGGCGCTTGCCATCCTCGTCGTCCTTGGGGCAGCTGCCAAGGCCTATTCCAGCATCAGCCAAACCTACCAGAAAATTCAGGCCAACCGCGTTCAAGCGATGCCGACCGCAACGACCGACAACCCGCGGCAACTGGATGGGCGCGAGCAAACCATCCGCAACCTCTATCACGCCATCCGCAAAATGCAACAAAACATCAACCGGCTCAACATTGATCTGCAACGGGCCACCGCCGAACAAAGCGAAGAGCTCATCGAGCAGATTCGAAAGCTGGAAGCCGATATTGCCCTGCTGCACGCCCAAATCAATATGCTGCAAAGAATGTGATTTTCTTCCCACTCCACCCTGACAAACAACCCGTCCGCTGTGCATTGCGGGCGGGTTTGTGCTATCATCATCGTATCATCACTTCACATCAAACAGGAGGTTTCGATGGGTACCAAAGGTCGTGAAATCGTTGGCATGGACATCAACGAATTGCTGGAGATGCTCAATCAGGCATTTGCGGACGAGTGGCTGGCCTACTATCAATATTGGTTGGGCGCCAAAGTCGTCAAAGGCCCAATGAAGGATGCTGTTGCCGCCGAACTGCTGCTGCACGCTACCGAAGAATTGAGCCACGCCGACATGCTGGCACTGCGCATCATTCAACTGGGCGGCACGCCACTGATCAGCCCCGAAGAATGGCTCAAGCACACGCATTGCGGCTATGACGCCCCTGCTGATCCCGCGGTTGGCAAGATCCTCGAACAGAATATTCACGGCGAGCAATGCGCCATCAGCGTCTACCAAAAGCTGTTGCAAATCGTCAAAGACAAAGACCCGGTCACCTACAACATCGTCCTGACCATCTTGCAACAAGAAGTGGAACACGAAGAAGACCTGCAAAGCCTGCAAGAAGACCTGCAAGATCTGCTGCAGATGGCGCGCGGCTAAGTCGGCGTCATCCCCAAACCCATCCTCGTTCCATCCGCCAATCCATGCGACAGGCGCGAATGATTTTTCTTTGCATTCGCGCCTGTTTGCGCTTCTTTGCAAAGCTTTCACACCCCACGTTGGGGACAAACACACGCCCCTGAGCAGTTGCCGAAAAAGCCACTTTGCTATAAGATTAAGCCATCTCCCTCACCATTGGGGAAAATTGGGTGAAATAAGCACATTTCGTTGCGCTATTTGCAACACCAATGCGGGATAATAAGAGAGGAAAAGGAGATAGCCCATGGCCCGCTCTGCCAGAAATCGTATTTCTCGCCTGCAAGCGATTGAAAACCTGCTGCTTGCCCATCCGCGCGGCCTGACGCAGGCCGAGATTGCCCGTAAACTGAATGTTGATCGCTCCACCATCTCGCGCGATGTAGCCAACCTGCCCGAATACATCAGCGAAGATGACCACCGCCGCCTGATTCTAGACCGTCAGGGCTTGTTGGTGCACGTGCAGCTCTCGCTGAACGAAGCCACTGCCCTGCACCTGGCAACTCGCCTGCTGGTCACACGCATGGATCGGCAGAACCCCCACGCCAGCACCGCCCTGCGCAAACTCGGTTGCGCCATCGAGCGCATCGCGCCGCGCATCAGCGAGCACATGCAACGCTCAGCAGATGAAATGCAAAGCGACTCGCGCCGCCTAGACCCGCGCTACATCGGCATCCTGGAAAAACTGGTGCTGGCCTGGGCCGAAGAGCGCAAGCTGCACATCTGGTACCGCCGCGAGGACCGGCAGGTAAACGAATATACCTTTTGCCCCTACTTCATCGAGCCTTACGCCATTGGCCAATCCATTTACGCCATTGGCTACTGCGACGAACGCCATAGCATGCGCACCTTCAAAGTCGCCTACATCGAGCGCGCCGAACTGACCCAACAGACTTACACCATCCCGCCCGACTTCAACGCCCAAGACCTGTTCGCTGCTGCCTGGGGCATCTGGTACACCGACACGCCGCCGGTGCGGGTGGAACTGCTCTTCAGCGCCGCCGTCGCCGAGCGCGTGCAAGAAACAACCTGGCACCGCTCGCAACAAATCGAGCGCCTGAACGATGGCCGCCTGCGTTGGGTGGCGCACATCGCCGAGCCCAAGGAAATGCTGAACTGGATCCGCGGCTGGGGCGCCGCCGTTGAGGTCATTGCCCCCCTCACGCTGCGAGAGGAGGTGAAGGAGGAAGCCAAAAAGCTGAACTTTTTATATACTTAAAACACAATCAAGTCCATCATTAACTTGGATAGAAAGGAGAAATATGAAACTAACGTATACAGGTCACCCTTTTTATGACGTAGGGTTAGCAACCATCGTAGCAATGTCTGAGAAAAACGGCCCAGAAGAGCTCGAAGAAAGCGACCTGGAGAAAATGGCCGCCTATATCCAGGAAAATTACGTCGTCAATCCACTCAAATCTTTTCTCACGGTTGCTTTTCCAAACTCCGGTTTTGTTCAACCCGCCTATGAATCTCAGCCCGAGAAGCGAATTGAATATGCACAAGTTGTCAGTCAGGCCTATCAACAAGATGATTTTCTCGATGAGATAGATCCCTTCAATGGTCTTCCCGTACCCAAAGTACGATACAGCCTGAAGAATGAAATTCCACTCGGATATGCCTTTCGAGAACACGTTCCTCTGCTAACAGGCCATGGGTACATCAACTTTCATGCCGAAGCCAATAATGGATTGCCCCTAAGCGGCGTCAGTCTGTTAATTTTTCAGGCATTGCCAATGGGCTGCTTCAAGGTGAGTGGAAAATTGCTGGCTGTGCATAGCGACGATGCAACGATTCTGCAAAAATTTGCTGCTCAAGCCTTGCTTTTTAATCGCAAGGCAGTTTTGGCTGCCAAAGCCGCCCAAGAAAAAAAGATGCCAGAAAATGAACGGCATGCCCGAACTTTGCTGATTGAAAAATTAAGCGAGATCGAGCAACAGCGCAAAGATTTGCCAGATGAGACACCGGCAACCCTTACCGCATATCATTTCAGCAATAGCGGCCAGGGCGCAGAGCTTACTATCTACCCCCTGCCAATGGAAGTGGGCGACTTCTTACGCTCCTTATTACGCAACCCCAAATATGAAACATCCTGGAAAGCCCTTGTGCAACGCGGATGGCAACTGGTTAAGAGCAAGAAAAGCGACACTCTCCCCCAATACAACAGGCTCTATGAAGACTTGTTCAACCTGCCTGAAAATGCCGGATCGTTCATCAGCACCTACTTGCTACGCCGTCCCACCCGCCAACGCTCAACCGATGATCCAACCACCACCTACACCTTGCACAAAGAAGCCAATCTCATTTCATGGGATTTAACCAATCTATTTCTCAGAAAGGTATTGAAAATGGAGAAAAATCGCATCGAACAAATTCGCATTTTGGCTGACGCACTGGCCGACTATATTTCACAAGAAAACGATCAACGCTTGTTCACCCGCCTGCTCTACGTCAAACGCTATGACGACCTGCGAATAGCGCTGATTAAGGCCAGTCAAGCTTCTGTGCGGCTTGGCAAGCCACCGCTCGTTACACTCGACGGGTTCGTTGAGGTATTTGAAGTTGGCAATGATTTGCCATATGCCGATTGGAAACTAGGCCGTGACCTGTTGCTCATCCGGTTGATTGAACAGCTATACCAAAAAAGCTGGTTGCAAACCCATGTGGATCAACTGCCCGTCGAAAGCGACGAAGCAGACCAAACAGAATAAAACTTTTTTGATCGGAGGATTGTACAATGTCTTTTCTCAACGGAGTATTTCTATTGGATGCGCCTGCATCAGCGCTGAATAACATCGGCAAGATCGAAGGCGCCAGCACCGACAACACCGTCGGCGTCAAAAGCATTTCAACCCGCGAGGGTTCATACCCCTATGTGTCTGCACAAGCCTTTCGCTATTGGCTGCGGACAACGCTGGAAAACGGCCCCTGGGGCTGGCAAGCTGCGCCAATCTTTCGCGAAAACAAAATAGCCTATACAGACGGCAACCCAATACGCTATTGGGATGACGATTTGTTTGGCTACATGCGCGCCCAATCAAAAAAAGCATCAGCCGCTGAATCACGCAAAGCCGATGCGGGACGCAGTGAAGAAACACTCACAGCCGACACAATTACCCGAGTTTCTCCTTTCCGGGTTAGCACACTCGTATCCATCGCCCCCGTTCGTCTAGTCGAAGACTTTGGCGTCATGTCTCGTCATGAAGGTGACCCCGTTCCACACGAACATCAGTTTTATCGTGCCACACTCAAAGGATTGCTCTCCCTCGATCTCCACGCAGCTGGCACCTTTAGTTATCGTAAGAAAACTGGCTACTTAAACCTGGACGAAGAACGCAAGAAAGAAGCGCAACAAAAAGGCCTGGAACATCTGGAAGAGCAAAAATCGTACCGTTTGAGCACACAACAACGCCTGGAACGTATCTCAGCCCTTTTACAGGGTCTGGCACAGTTGGAAGGCGGCGCCAAGCTAGCCTTGCATTACACCGATGTCAACCCACCTTTGCTGATTCTGGCCGTCACACGAGGCGGAAACCACATCTTTGCACGCATCATTGGCCGCGACAAGCTAGATCGGCCCACCCTACAAATCAATGCGCTGGCCGAAGCCATGGACGTGTTCGCGGATGACTTGCTTTCTCCAATTTGGATTGGTTGGGCACAAGGATATCTTGACGAACAACGCGCCCTACTGGAAACAGAATTGAACGAAGGCGGCAGCCTGTTTGCTCACCACGAACATATTCAAATTGCACACCCACGCCAGGCAATACAAGCAGCCATCTCAGCATTAAATCAACACCCCGAATGGCTAGCGTAACGATTACACCCTTTTGTTACAACACAAAAGGAGTCAGGAGGCTTAAGCCATGCAAGTTCTAAAAATTGTTGCGGAAGGGGCCATCACCTCGTTTCGATACCCACACTTCATGCAAGGTGTTCAGCCAACGTATGAAATGCCCCCACCCGCCACACTTTACGGGCACATTGCCAGCGCACTAGGAGAATGGTTTGACCCACAAGGCGTACAGTTTGCAATCTGCTTTTCGTTCCTAAAACGCGCCCAAGAGGTGGAAAGTACCATTTTGCTTTCAGAAGCAGGTGGAAAGCTGGAAGTTCCCAATGCGCCTCCCAAAGTACTCGAAGGCAATGTCAACCCCTTTACCCGCGAGGTGTTATTTGAACCCAGAATGACCCTCTATCTCAATCAACCCCAATGGAAAGAAGCCTTTCTACACCCTCGATATGCTGTCGCATTGGGGCGTTCACAAGATCTGTTTTTTTACCGGGAAGTATCGCTTGTCAACCTGATCCCGGTATCATCCGCCTACCTGGAAAACACCTTGTTACCCTACTCGATGGCACGTCGCATTGGACGCGGACAAGTTGTCACCATGCCTCGCTTGCTAGATCTAGAACACAAGCGCAAGCCATCATTTGAACGCTACCTTGTATTGCGGAACCGAAGCTCAAGCACAGAATGGCTATCCTTTCCTGATGATCCGCCGCTGCAATTGTGGGCAGAGTCGGAATTAGCAAAAGGGACAGATAACGAACCGTGCGGGATTGTCTTTCTAAATTGGTTGCCGGAGGAAAATGGGAACCCCACCCTGCTTGCCTAAAAACCTGGATGCAACCTGGGCAAAAAGCAGCATCCAAGACGGATTACCGGGCCAATCCCTTGTCCAACATACATGGGAGGCCCTGGCACGCCTGAGCGATTTGGCACACCTACGCCCAAATCTGACCTTGTGGCCGCGCTTTTCGTTTTGGAATATTGCATTTTGGGCAACCTGGCTCCATGATTGGGGAAAAGTTGCGCAGGGCTTTCAAAAAGCCCTGCGCAACGGCCCGCGTTGGAGCTATCGTCATGAAGTTCTTTCCATTGCATTTAGCGACTGCGTTTGCGCCGATTGGCCCGAAACTGATCATCTCTTACTAACCGCCATGATTGTGACCCATCACCGGGATTTGGCTGACATCACCGAAAAATATCTGATTGACGAAGAAGATGAAGAAGATGATCCGCTACAACATCTGGTAACAGAAGTCACCCCGGCAGACTTCAATGCGCTATGGCTCTGGCCCACACAATGTGCAAGAGCGTGGATTGAAGCGCTTGGCATGGAAGAATTAGGAGTATGCCCACCCAGTCGCAGGCCGGCGCCATCGTTCGAGCAATGGAAAACCCTCGCTGCCGGAAAGATTAAACAGCGGTTGAAAAACCTTTCCGAATGGGTTGAAAATGAGAAACAAAGCTCTGAACAATGGCGTCTTATACAACAAATCCAACGTCCCGTTTCAGCTGAATACCCCTGGCTAGAAGAATATCAAGCTCTCCCTGCTCCGCTCTTGCGAATGGAAGGAATCTTGGGAAGAGGTGTGATCATTCAATCCGATCATCTTGCTTCAGCTCAAACCGGCCCGCTGCCCCGATTTTCATCCTCACGCCTCCCCAGCACACTCCAACAGCAAGGGCTGTCCTGGGCAAATCTATATCCGCATCAGCAAATTTGCGCACGAACTCGCGGGCAAGCTATCCTCTGTGCCCCAACTGGAAGCGGGAAAACAGAATCAGCCTTGTTTTGGGCGATAAACCAATCAAGCGAACGTCTCTTCTACACACTGCCATATCAGGCAAGCCTCAACGCCATGTACGCCCGCCTAAACGCGCTGTTTCCCAATCAGGTTGGGCTATTACACGGACGTAGCACATTAAGTCTCTATCGGCGCTACATGGAACAATCTTACGAGCCAGCTGCCGCACAAAAATTAGCGCGGGAACAACGAAATTTATCCGGCTTACCCTATTACCCATTACGGGTCTTCACCCCTTACCAAATGTTGAAAACCGCCTTTCAATTAAAAGGCTACGAAGCGCTGTTAACTGATTTTGCCGAAGCTTCTTTCATCTTCGATGAAATCCACGCCTATGAACCAACTCGTCTGGCAATGATTCTTGCGACCGTAAAGCTTCTTCGCCAAACTTTCAACGCCAAATTCTTTTTTATGTCGGCAACCCTGCCACAGGTGATTCAAAATGCCATTGAAACCACCCTGGGCCAACCCACCATCATTCGTGCCTCGTCGGAGATCTACCAACGATTTCAGCGTCACCGCTTAAGCTTAATGCCAGGGGATATGTTAGAAGAACGCAATCTCAACAAAATCCTCACGGCGTTTCAAAGCGGACAACAGGTTCTGGTTACCTGCAACACAGTACGTCGCTGCCAACAAATATATCAATGGTTCAAAGAACGATTACCAGATGATGCGCCCTTATTTTTACTCCACGGGCGCTTCAATGGTCGTGATCGAGTGCAAAAAGAACAAGCGATGATCTCCCGCTGCGGCATAGGCGCAGAACGTCATCCCGCTTTGTTGGTTGCAACTCAGGTTGTGGAAGTAAGTCTAAACCTCGACTTAGATGTCTTATTTAGTGACCCTGCTCCCCTGGAAGCACTCTGGCAACGCTTTGGACGAGTCAACCGTCTGGGCAACCGTCCGCCCGCCCCGGTATACATTTTTCAAGAACCGCTCACCTTCCCTTACATTTACAGCGACGAACTGCTTGCACAAACCTTAAATCAACTGCAGACGATCACTCACAATGGAGATCTGTTGCTAAATGAGGCGCTTGTTCAAAACTGGTTGGATGCCATCTACACAGGCCCCATCTTAAAACAGTGGCAAGACGAATACGACAAATCTTATCACGAATTTGAAACATTGTTCATCAATCATTTAATGCCCTTCGCCTCTGAACCTGGCATGGATGAAGCCTTTGACCAACTATTCGATGGATTGGAAGTCTTACCACAAAGCCTGTATGACCTCTATCAACAACTTGACAGCACTGGCCTTAAACTAGAAGCATCGGCGCTTCTCGTACCCATCAGTTGGGGAAAATTCCATGCTCTGGCCAACCGTGGAAAAGTGTTGCCTTATGAAAAAGGTCAGCCGCGCATCATTGATGCACCATACACATCAGAAAGTGGGTTAAATTTCGATGAATGATCTGTTCCATCTAAAAATCTACTGCTTAGAATTTGTAGCAAGAGCAACTACCCCCATTGAGATGGGAGAATATAAAGGCTCTGCTTTGCGCGGCGCCTGGCAAAGCTATTTGCAAGCATCCTTTTGTGGCGTTCCCCCCTCAATGCGAAGCGATCCCATTCACCAACAAGCCTGCCCCGTTTGCTACCTCACCAGCCGTGAAACAAACAGCGAGACCCGCCGCCCCTATGCACTCCGTCCCCCTCTCTCGCGGCAGGCCTGTTATCAAAGCGGGGAAAAATTTGTCTTTGGCTTTCAATTATTTGGGAATACCCAGGCTATTTTTCCCTATGTTTTATTGGCCGCCCGTGAAATGGGCAGAGACCGCGGCATTGGAAGAAACCCCCAAACCGCCAAGCAACGCGGCTACTTTGAACTGCTGGAAGTAAACAACCTCTTACCCTTCACCAATCAACGTATCCCTGTTCTTAAAAATGGTGACAGCACTATTCATCCACCCTCTTTAGCGGTTGAGCCACAATTAATCAGCCAAATATGTGAACAATGGTTGCCTGACCTGAACAACGGACGAACCCTCAAGATCGATTTGCTGACCCCCTTAAGGCTCATCAACAAAGAACATCTAATGCGCGTCTTCGATCCTCTCGTCTTCTTCCAGCGGCTGCTCGAACGATTGGCAGACCTTTCAGAGCAATATGGCGACCCACCATTTTCGGAAAAAAAATCCACTCTTGGCGACCTGGTCAATGGCTTATCCCCCATGGCACAAAATATACGTCTGGTTCAAGATAATACCTACTGGTGGGATATAAGCGGCTATTCTAACCGACTGGGACGCTCACAGCCACTGGGTGGATTGGTGGGCAGTGTTCATCTAGCCGCGGATGATTGGAGCGAGCTTCTCCCCATCTTTTTATGGGGGGAGATCGTTCAGTTAGGTAAGAACATTGTCAAAGGTGGCGGCTGGTATCACCTGGAGGTCATATGATCATTCGTCATCTCATCCTTGAGGAACCTGGATTATATCTGGGCAAACATTCTGAACGGCTGCAAGTAACCCGCGTGAAAACCAATGAGATCGTTGCGCAAGCGCCTCTCATGCATTTGGAAAGCGTGTTGATTACCAGTCGCGGCGTAAGCTTAAGCGCAGACGCTGTACATGAATGCGCAGAGCGCGGCATTCCCATTCACTTCTTGTCCGCTGTAGATAGCAGCATCGCCAGCTTATACAGCGCAGGTCTCACCGGCACAATTCTAACTCGCCGCCAACAGCTGCTAGCCTATTCCGATTCTCGCGGAACTTATTTGGCTTTTGCCTTCATCAAAGCCAAAATTCAAAACCAGGTAGCTTTTCTAAAATATGCGGCTCGTTATCGCAAAGAAACAGACCCCGAACGGTATGCGTTGATCATCCCCCTGATTGATCAGGTTTCAGAACATGTACACGAACTAAATCGCTTACAAGAACAAAATCCGGAGTGCTGTGTAGATGACATACGCTTCTCACTCCTATCGGTAGAGGGGCGAGCAGCACAAGCCTACTGGCAAGCAATTGGCACATTGCTTATCCCCGAGCTTGAGTGGCCGGGGCGCAGAACGCGCGGAGCAAACGATGTCTTCAACAGTGCCTTGAATTACGGATATGGCATCTTATACCACGCTATTGAGCGCGCTTGCCTGCTAGCAGGCCTCGATCCATTCGCTGGCTTTTTACATGTAGATCGTCCAGGTAAACCGAGCCTCGTTTTAGACATCATTGAAGAGTTTCGCCAATCTGTTGTAGACCGCACAGTCTTAGCATACTTCAACAAAGGCCAAAGCCTCAACCTGGAAGAGGACGGTAAGATTGCATCGGAGAGTCGCCGCTCACTTGCCGAAAAAATCTTAGATCGTCTGGATGCGCGCGAACAAATTGGCACAGAACACTTCACCGTTCGAAGCATCATCCAACGTCAGGCCCGCCAATTAGCCGCTTTCTTACGTGGAGAACGCGACGATTATTCAAGTTATCTTTACTCATAGCTGACATGCACTGCCTTTTGATCTACGACATTCCAGATGATGCAACCCGCAATAAAGTTGCTGATTTTTGCCTGGATTATGGGCTCGATCGCATCCAATACAGCGCCTTTCTAGGAGAATTGAGCTTCAATCACATGCAAGAGTTAATGAAAAAAATCCGCAGCAAGATCAGCACCCAACCCGCCAAAGTCCTATTGGTGCCCCTACCTGCTGACGCCTGGGAGAAACGACTTATCCATGAAACAAAATCCCAATCCAGACCTTGAAGAATGGTTTGTCCAAGTAAGCGACTTGCGACAGATGGAATATTGTTCACGCGTCCTTTACTACCGCTACTGTCTGTCAACATTGCGCCCAACAACTGCCAGCATGGAGATAGGAGAACGCGCTCACCAAACCGCCCGTCTTGCCGAGCAAAGGCGCAGTTTATCTCGATATGGGCTACCTAACGGAACAAGAAAATTTGATGTGTTGTTATCCTCTTCAACCCTACATATCAGTGGCCGACTGGATTTGTTAATCGAAGTAGAGCAACCTCAAAAACAGTTTTTTCCTGTGGAATATAAAGATTCTCAAGAGGTTCACAACAATCACAAAATACAGCTTGCGGCCTATGCATTTCTGATTGAGGAGGCTTATTCCACCACAGTAACCCAAGGGTTTATCTATTTGCTGCCGCTCCGAAAAGTTGAAACGATCAATCTTTCCGCAAAGTTAAAGTTTTCAGCCCGACAACGGCTTGAGCAGTTAATCACAATGATCTATAGCGAAAATATGCCCCCCGCAGCCACACAAAAGGGACGTTGCATTGATTGTGAATTTCTGCACTTCTGCAACGATGTTTTCTAACAAGAGCATAAGTGCCCCGTTTAAGCTTATTTGATAAAAATCAAACAAACAGCCTTAACTTGCCTATCCACCCCTACGCTATTAATGCTTTAAAGCCACCTTAGACCAAGATATGGGGGGTAAAAAGCGGGCAAATTACCAACAAAAAGACATTTTTAAAACATGTCCCCTAAAAACAAAAACAAGCCCCAAAAACAACGTCCACAAAGGCCCAGGAACAACGCTTCTTTAAAAAATGATGTAAAATATGGCTTAAGATTGAATTTTGTAGGGGG
>JAIWNK010000090.1 GCA_020216845.1 Anaerolinea sp.
AAGATGACCCCAACCCTGAAAAGCGCTGGTTTGTGCGCGATGGCATTGTTGTCATCCCCAAAGGTGCAACGATTCCGCCGGGCATGTACATTGGCCCGGGCACGCAAATGGATCAAGATTAACCCATTTTAGGAGGCCCTTTCATGAATCAACCCAAACAGTCTTCCCGGGGGGCGGAAGACATTTCTGTTACCTGGCACTCGCTGAGTGCCGAAGAGGTGGTGCGTCAGCTCGAGACGGGGCTGCAAC
The DNA here is from genome assembly GCA_020216845.1 of Anaerolinea sp. GTDB lineage: Bacteria > Chloroflexota > Anaerolineae > Anaerolineales > Anaerolineaceae > JAIWNK01. The sequence continues at coordinate 250 of JAIWNK010000090.1, forward strand.
AAGGCTTGAGCAGCGAAGAAGCTGCCAGGCGGCTAGAGCAGTTTGGCCCCAATCAGCTGGTGGAAAAGCCACGGCCAACCTTTTTGCAGCTGGTTTTGGCGCAGCTGAACAATTTTGTGGTCATTCTGTTGATCGTTGCGGCAGTGATTTCGGCGGGCATTTCGCTCTACGAAGAAGGCACCATCGGTTATGAAAGCCTGGCCATTCTGGCGATTGTGATTTTGAATGCCATCCTGGGCGTCATCCAGGAAAGCCGTGCCGAACAGGCTTTGGCGGCGCTCAAAAAGATGTCTGCTCCAGAAGCGCAGGTGCTGCGCGATGGCCGACGCATTTCACTACCGGCCAGTCAGCTTGTGCCGGGCGATGTGGTCTTTTTGGAAGCGGGCAACTTTGTCCCCGCCGATTTGCGCCTGATCGAAGCGGTCAATTTACGCATCGAAGAGGCAGCCCTGACCGGGGAATCGGTGCCGGTGCAGAAGAATGCCGCGCTCAAGCTCGATCGCGACATTCCCTTGGGCGACCGCAAGAACACGGCTTTCATGGGCACGGTGGTTTCTTATGGGCGCGGCCAGGGCATTGTCGTCAGCACCGGGATGCACACGCAGCTTGGCCTGGTAGCGACCATGTTGCAGGGCGTGGAAGAGGAAGAGACCCCGTTGCAACGCCGCCTGGATGAGCTGGGCAAGCTGTTGGGCTGGGCCGCACTGGCCATTTGTGGGCTTGTGTTTGTGGTTGGCTTGCTGCGCAGCGATTTTTCGCTTGAGGCCATCATTGATATCTTCATGATTGCCGTTTCGCTGGCGATTGCCGCCGTGCCGGAAGGTCTGCCGGCGGTGGTGACGATTAGCCTGGCCCTGGGCATGCGCGAAATGGTGCGCCGACATGCGCTCATCCGCCGCCTTTCTTCCGTGGAGACGCTCGGCTCGGCGACGGTTATCTGCTCGGATAAGACCGGCACGCTAACGCAAAACGAGATGACAGTCACCCGTTTGTGGGTGGATGATCATATGTTTGAGGTGACCGGCCTGGGCTACCGTCCGGAGGGTGAATTCCGTCTGGAGGGCAAGCCGGTGGAGATGCGCAACTATCCGGGCGCATTGACGCTTTTGTGGGCGGGCACGCTCAACAATGATGCTCAGTTGGAACAGCTCGACAGCAACAACGATGGAGAGCTGGAATATCGCATCATCGGTGACCCGACCGAAGGCGCCATTGTGGTCGCGGCGGCCAAGACGGGTGCCATGGCCGAAGACTTGAACCGCGCTTACCCGCGCAAGGGCGAAATTCCGTTTGATTCGTCGCGCAAGCGCATGGTCACTCTGCACGCCATCAGCGACCCACGCAGCGAAGATGTTTCGCCGTTTGTGGATGGCAGCGAACGACAACATTACGTCATTGCCGTCAAAGGTGCGCCGGATATCGTCTTGGGCCTGTGCAACCGCTATCAAGGCATGGATGATCAGCCGCGTCCCTTGGACGACGCTATGCGGCAGAAGGTGCTTGCCGCCAATGACGCGATGACGAAACAGGCGTTGCGCGTGTTGGGCGTGGCCTATCGCGTCATCCCCGCCATGCCCGAAGAGGTCAACAGCGATCAGCTGGAAAAAGACCTCATCTTCGTCGGTCTGGTGGGCATGATTGACCCGGCGCGGGTTGAGGTCAAACCGGCGTTGGCAACCGCTCGCAGCGCTGGCATTCGCACGATTATGATCACCGGCGACTATCCGAATACGGCTCGCGCCATTGCCGAAACAATTGGGCTGCTCTCGCCGGGGCATCAGGTGATGACCGGGGCGCAGCTGAACAGCCTGGACGATGCCGCTTTGCAACGTGAGGTGCAGGTGACGGATGTGTTCGCGCGCGTCTCGCCCGAGCACAAGATGCGCATTGTGGACGCTTTGCGCGCCAACGATGAGGTTGTGGCCATGACCGGTGATGGCGTCAACGACGCGCCGGCCATCAAGGCGGCCGATATTGGCGTGGCAATGGGCATCACCGGCACCGATGTGGCCAAAGAAACAGCGGATATGGTGCTGACGGATGATAATTATGCCAGCATCGTCTCGGCGGTGGAGCAGGGACGCATCATCTACGCCAATATCCGCAAGTTCGTCTTCTTCCTGCTCTCTTCCAACGTGGCTGAGATCATGATCATCTTCCTGGCAACGCTGGCAGGGGTGCCAACTCCCCTGACGGCCATTCAGCTGCTGTGGCTGAACCTGTTGACCGATGGCGCACCCGCCCTGGCGCTGGCCATGGAAAAGGGCGACCCGGATGTGATGGAGCGCAAGCCGCGCCCCAAGAAAGAGCCGATCATCAACAGCTCGATGCGGATGGGCATTATCATTCAGACCATCACGCAGACCTTTGCCACGCTGGGCGCCTTCTACGTTGGGGTGGTGATGGATTTGCAAGCGCAGGGCTATGCCATTGCTGGGCTGATTGATGTGTTGCGCTTCGACGCCTGGGGCAGTGTGGATGTGCAGACGGCGGAGACGATGGCTTTCATGACCCTGTCATTGTGTGAGCTGTTGCGTGCCTTCACCGTTCGCTCAGAGCGCGCCTCCATCTTCCGCTTGGGCTTTTTCTCCAACAAGTGGATGCTGTACGCGGTTGGCCTGTCCATCTTGCTGCTGGTTTTGGTTGTCAAGGTGCCGTTCTTGCAACCGATTTTCAACACGCACGACCCGAGCGTCATGGAATGGGCGATTGTGTTGGGTCTGGCGCTCATCCCGGCCGTCTCAGAAGAGGTGACCAAGGCTTTCCTGCGCTGGAAGGAACGCAGGGCGTAGCAAACTTATGATGGAACAAGGCCTCGGCGTTCGTCGCCGGGGCCTTTTTGTTGTCAGGCCGGATAGAGCAGATATGGTAAAATTGCAAAATCATCTTCGCAGAACAGGTGGTGCAGGTGACTAAAGTCCTGATCAAGCAAGCAATGATTCCGGCAGGATTGTTAACTTTGTATTCAGGGGTGTTTCTATACCTCAGTTCAACGGTATGGGGGTTGCCAATCGGGGTCAACACGAACTTTTGGGAATGGATCGCAAAGGGCGCTTTGGCGTTGACCGGTTTGATCGCCTTGTTGGTGTTGATTGTTCGCAGGTTCGTCAGACGAGAAGGCGCTGTTCAGCAGATTGGGAGGGAGCAACGCCTGACGCTAAGCGATGCAGCCTTTGCTCTTGTACCATTCATACCGTTAACCCAATACGTGTTCAGCAATCGGCAAGTTTTGACTTTGTTTGATGGGGTCATGCTGGTCTTTTTATTTGCGTTGTTTACGATTGCTTATGTGTATTTGTTGCCATTTGTTTTCAGCACCTGGCGCCTTAGCCGCCCGTGGGTGGCAACACGCACCTGGCTTGGGGTGGGGTTGGCATTTGTGTGGATGACAGTCAACATGCCTTCGCTGAGCCAAACGTACAAGTGGTTTGCAAAGGGCGAACTGGCCATTCAGCTTGTATATTTTGCTGGCATTTTGCTTGTATCATGCTTGCTGATTTCCCTGTCGGACAGGAAATTGGTGGTGGGGTTGATCCTGGTGGGGTTCGTGGCCAACGTGGTGTTACAGGCGGTAACCGCTCAGCCCGTCATGCCGCAACAGGCGGCCCAGCAAATACAGCAAGAAACGGCTAAATTCTCGAAGATTGAAAGTCAAACACCGGCACGGATGCCAAATATTTATTTGTTGCTGTATGATGCCTATGCTCCTGAAGAAACCATGGCAGCGTATGGGATTGATAACACAGCACAATGGCAATTTTTGGAGCAAAACGGGTTTGTGATGTATCCGGGGGTGTATTCGGCGGCTGCAGCAACATTGGATAGCATGGGGCGGGTTTTTGAAATGGACGCTATGGACCCGCAACGCAAAGCCTTGGCGGGGGATGGGGCGGTTCAACATCTTTTGCGTCAGATGGGGTACAAGATCTGTGGGGTGTTTTCAAATTCATACGCGTTTTGGGGGCTGGAGTCGAGTTATGACTATTCTTTCCCGGCGCAAAAACCTATGTATGGCGTATTGCTTTCTGCGATCCTGGTGGGTGAATTCCGCTTTGATATTGGCTTTGAAAAAGTATCCGGTGCTGTGTTTTGGGACGCCAAACAAAATGTTTTGACGATGGCAGAAGCCGGGCCAGTTTTTGCATATATCTATCTCGACGTGCCGGGGCATAGTCAAAATTCGGGAGTGTGTTTGCCGGATGAGGTTGAACAGTATCAAAAGAGGCTTCAACTTGCAAATCGCCGAATGCGTAGAGATGTTGAAGAAATTGTCCGCCGAGATGCGAGTGCAATCATCGTTGTAGCCGGTGATCACGGCCCTTATTTAACCAAAAACTGCACGACGACCGCCAATGTGTATGATCTTTCAGAGATTACCCGGTTGGATATTCAAGACCGATTTGGAACGTTTTTGGCGATCCGTTGGCCGACGGATGATTATGTGTCTTATGATCGGATCACCATCTTGCAAGACCTGTTTCCAGCGATTTTTGCCTATCTGTATCAGGATGAATCGTTTCTTGAATAGGAAATTGAGCCTGAAATTGTGACAACATCCATCATTAGCGGGGCGAGTGTCAGGAATGGTGTGATTCAGGGCGGCGTGGACGATGGACAGCCGCTGTTCTTGTCAGGAAGGTGAGGATGTGGTAAAGTGGGGGAAGAAACAGGAGTTTGATGCGCATTTGTATCGCCTCAACCAATTTTCCGCGTTGGGCGGGTGACTTTCGAGTGCCGTTTATTTATGAAGCTGCCAAAGCGGTTCAGCAACAAGGGCACTTTGTTCGTGTTGTGACAATGCACGCGCCGGGTGCAAAAGAATACGAAAGTTTTGATGGCCTGGAAGTGGTTCGGTTGCGCTATTTGCCGGAACGCTGGGAAGTGCTACAGCGTGATGCAGCGGGCATTCCGGCGGCCTGGAAGGCAAACCCTTGGGCGCGGTTGGCTTTGTTGCCGTTTGCCTTGCGTTTTGCGCAGGGCCTGGCTCAGCACGCAGCAGATTGTGACCTGATCCATGCCAATTGGACGCTTTCAGCGATGGCTGCTTGGGTCAGTGCGCCGTTCCATCGGCGGCCTTATCTTGTCACGGTGCAGGGCAGCGATATCTTTACTGCCCCGCGCATCCCGTTGGTGAAGTCTTTCACGCGCCTGGCCTTGAACCGTGCTGAGCACGTGTTGGCGTTGAGCAGTGCCTTGGCGCAGGCTACGGTGGCTTTGGGCGTTGATGCAACACGCGTGCGGGTTTTGCCAAATGGTGTCAATGTGCAACGCTTTCCCTTCTTGCCGGATGTGCCGCGTCAGCCATGGATCGTATTTGTTGGCTCTTTGATTGAGCGAAAAGGTGTGCGCTATTTGTTGCAGGCGATGCCAATCGTGTTGGCGGAATGTCCAACCTATCGCCTGATCATCATTGGCGAAGGGGAGCAGGCAGCGGAATTGCAACAGCTGAGTCAGCGCCTGCAATTGGGGGATCGGGTGCAATTTGTCGGCACGCAGAGTCAGGCGCAGGTGGGGGAATGGTTGCGGCAGGCCCGCCTGTTTGTTTTGCCATCCATTGAGGAAGGTCAGGGGGTGGTTCTGCTCGAGGCTTTGGCAAGTGGCACACCGTGTGTTGGCAGCGCGGTGGGCGGCATTCAGGATGTGATTACCGAAGCGGTGGGGCAGCTCGTCCCCCCGCAGGATGCAACAGCTTTGGCGCAGGCGATGATCACGGTGCTGCAAGCGCAAGATTGGGACAGGCTGAGCAGCAATGCCCGTCGGCGCATTGAAGAGGTGTATGATTGGAAAAATCTTGCAATGCAACTTGTTTCTATGTATCAACAAGTCTTAACGCATCAGGTTGGTGCAAGAAGGGAATGAATCTATGACCGATCGAGAATATCAGGAAGATTTTTACACATTGTATGAAGACTTTCGCGATGAGCAGTTGCGTCTGGGCAAGGCAGAAAAATCCTTGCGCTCGCTGCGTGGTTTTAGTGGCCGCGAATTGAGCGAATTAAACTGCCTTGATATTGGTTGCTCGAATGGTATTTTTACCCGTTATCTGGCAACGTCTTTTCGTTCAATGGTTGGGATTGATTATGACCGGACGGCCATTTTCATGGTGCCCAAGGAAGATCGTGAAAGAATTTTGTTCCTGCGCGGTGATGCAATGCGCATGCCTTTCCCTGACGAAAGTTTTGAGGCGGTCATTTGCGCGCAGGTCTACGAACATGTCCCCAATGATTTACGCTTGTTTGCCGAAATGTATCGTGTGTTGAAACCGGGGGGGGTTGCCTTCTTTAGTGGCCCCAACAAAGTTTTCCCGATTGAGCCGCATTATTACTTGCCTTTCTTGCATTGGCTGCCTGAAAAAACTGCGGATGCGTATCTGCGCCTGTTGCGCAAAGGCACCCATTTTTACGAGCGGTCGCGCACCCCGCGAAATTTGCGAAAGGTGTTGCAGGGATTTGACATTCGTGATGTCACATTGCCGGTTTTGCGTCTGTATGCGGAACAGGCGAAAAGTCCTCGGGCGCGATGGGCCTATCGTGTGGCGGCAAAGCTGCCTGTTTGGCTTTGGCGCGCGTTCTTGTTGACGTTTGTGCCCAATTTCAATTGGGTGCTAACCAAACGGGTGGACCCGAAGGCAAAGCAGCGCTATGAAGTCATACCTTAAGGCCAATCGGCAACGAATTGAACGCGAATTGGCTGACTCGCGTCATTGGCCAGAGTTTTCACCGGCGATTTATGCACAATATCGGGTGATGTTGCCATTGGCGCAGCGCTATGCACGCGGTCGCCTGATTGATTTGGGCTGTGGCACAATGCCCTATCGGGCGGCGTTGTTGGCACAGGTGACGGCGTATGATGGCCTGGATTTATTCCCGCGTTCTCGCGAGGTGCGCTATATCAGTGACCTGGAGCAGATGTCCGTTGTGCCGGACGAAACGTATGACACGGCTTTGCTGATTGAGGTGTTGGAGCATGTGCCGCATCCCTGGTTGGCGCTGAGCGAGACCTGGCGCGTGTTGGCCAAAGACGGTTTGCTGATTGTCTCTGTTCCGCACCTCAGCCGCCTGCATGATGAACCGCATGATTACTATCGCTATACCCGGTATGGCTTGCGTCGCTTGTTGGAAGATGCTGGTTTTGAAGTGATAGAGTTGGTAAAAAAAGGCGGTGTGTTTAGCTTCTTGGGGCATCAACTTTCCACCCTGGTGTTAACACTTTGTTGGGGGGTGCCGGGGTTGCGTTGGGTGGTTTTCTTTCTCAACCGCTGGTTGGTAACACGGCTGTGTTTTGGCCTTGATGGATGGTTGGACCGCGGGGGGCTTGCTCCGTTGGGCTATGTGGCAGTTGCGCGCAAGCGATAGGACGAGGGAATTTTGCAGCGGTTGAAGCGAGGGTTGTATTGGGCGGGCCTTTTGTTGGGCGGAGGGCTGTTCCTTTATCAGCTTTGGGTTGGCCTAAAAGGACTCCAAGGGATATCCTTTGGTTGGAAGTCTGTGCTGCAATTGGCGGCAGCAACCGCACTGATGTTGATGGTGGTTGGCTTGCAAATGCTCAACTGGCGGTTTATCCTTGTGGCGTTTGGCTTCAAAATTCGATTGGGTCAAATCTTTGAAGGATACGTGTTATCTTTCTTGCCACGTTACATTCCTGGTTCGGTGTGGGGCTATCTGAGCCGGAGTGAGTGGTTGCATCAACAGCATCAGGTGCCCTATCTGGTCAGCAATGTGTCATCCTTGATTGAGGTGGGCGCCTCTTTTTTGACATGCGTCATGGTGACTGGCTTGATCACAGGGCCACGCTTCCCTGTTGCTGTGCTCGGGGTGTTGGGGTTGAGCGTGGCAAGTTGGCTGGTTGTGCGGCGGGCAGCCCGGCTGTTTTTGCTGCGCAACCCCAAATGGCAACGGATTGGAGCGTCTCTGTTGGGGTTGTCATGGGGCGCCTGGGTTGGCTGGTTGTTGAATTGTTTGGTACAATGGTTTTTGCTTGGCTGGGTGACCTTGTTGTGCGTTGCCGCGGTTGGAGGAAGCTTTTCAACGCAGTGGGCGCTGGCGGCGTCCGTCTTTGGTTTGGCCTGGTTCATTGGCCTGGTAATTTTGTTCGTCCCTGCCGGTTTGGGGGTTCGCGAGTTTGCTTTCAAAAACTTTTTGCAGCTTTTTCTGGTTGTGCCCAACCCAATTGCTGCTTTGGCCGTTGTGCTGATTCGTTTGCTGTATTCGTTTGCCGAATTGACCTGGTTGTTGGGGGCCTTATTGGTCAAGAGATTGATTCGGGCAAGATAATACCAATGGGTTATTGCCAGAAACGGATGAGTTGATTAAACTATGGCTAGTTAGTTATCCTGTCATACTCAAAAAAGGAGTGAAACATGAAGCTTTCCCGTATTTTGATGGCCTTTGTGGCCCTGGTTTTAGTGGCTGGTGTGAGCTTTGGCGCTACTTCTGCCCAAGCAACCACCAAGGCTTTGGCGACCAACTACACGTTGGTAAACCTCAGCCCGACGTCTACCGATGCGACCGTTTACTACTATCTGCAAGACGGGTCGCAGTGGAAGGCCCCCGATAACCTAACCATTGCGGGCAATGGCGGTCAGGCAATCGTTCGCCAATATAACGATGCTGCTTTACCCGCTGGTCGTGGTTCAGCAATGGTTACCTCCATGCAACCGCTGGCCGGTTTGGTGCAGCAGATTGTTGATCCGGCTGTTTCACAAGTTCCGACCTCGGGCGCGTATGTGGCGATTAACACCGGCAGCTCCAAGTTCTATCTGCCTCAGGTGGCTCGCAATGCTAGCTCGGCGACCGGCAATGCCAATTCCTGGATCATTATCCAGAACCTTGGCGACACTCCTGTGAATGTGGCGGTTGAGTTCACCAAGTACGGTGCCTCTACTCCTTTCTACACCAAGAACCTTACCGGGATTGCTTCGGGCGCTTCCTACTATTACGACCTGTCGCTGGAGACGAACCTGGATGCTGGCTTCTATAGCGCTTCGATTGACGCTGGCACCGGCACCATTGGTGTGGTTTCCGACTTGTTCTTCGGTGCTGATGGTTTGATGGCGTTCAACGCCTTTGCGCAGGAAGCAGTGGCTTCAAGCTGGAAGATCCCGTTGGTCTACTCTCGCTTGACCAATACATTGACGACCTCGGTGATTGTTCAGAACCTGGATGGTGCAAGCTTGCCCGTGGGCGATGTTTCCATGGTTTGTACGCCTGACCCATCTTCTCCCGATCAGTCCACCCTGAATATCTCCAATACGGCGGCTATTCCGGATAAGGGCATCTTGGCCTGGAATACCCTCACGCAGACTTCCATCTTCCCGGCCAACTGGTATGGCCCCTGCACGGTCTCCTCTGCTTCCGGTGGGAACATCGTTGCGCTCTTGCTCTACCGCTACACCGGCACGGGCGATCAGGCTGGTTACGAAGCTATCCCCGGCACGGCGACCGACACCAAGGTGTTTGTCCCATTGGCTGCCAAGACCCTCAGCAACAAGTTCTGCACCGCCATCACGGTCATGAATCTGAGCAACTCAGCGATCACCGTGAATATGACCTGGACGGGCGCTGGCTCCTTCTCCACCTACACCGAGACGGCTGTTGCCATTCCGGCCAATGGTTCAGTGATCCGCAACCTGTGCATGTCCAGCCAGCCAACGGGTGTTCCGATGCCCGCCGGTTGGACGGGTACCTTCTCTGCCACTGGCACGGGCCCGATTTCGGCTTACGTAGCCAACCGCTACAATCCCTCCAGCGGC
>JAIWNK010000091.1 GCA_020216845.1 Anaerolinea sp.
GAGCCTGATGGTGGTTTTCACCATGCTTCTGGCGTCGTGTTCGACCCCGACTGCTGCTCCGGCTGTTCCAGCCGATGGCAATCAGCCGGCGGCTACGCAAAGCAGCCAAAAACCCGCTGAGAAAGTTACCCTGCGCGTGTTGGTGCATCAGAACCCGCCGATGGTAGCTTTCATGGAGAGCTTCAATCAGAAGTTCGAGCAAAAATACCCCAACATCAAGGTGGATATGTCCATCGTCAACGCCAATGACCTGAGCACGGTTTCGCAGACCCGCCTTTCGGCCAATGACATTGACGTGCTGGATATCTTTGGCTTTGCCAATGCGGCACAGCCCTACATGAAGATGGTGGATGCCCCCAACTGGCAGCAGCTGATTGATGCAGGTTTGCTGATGGACCTGACCGGTCAGGATTTCCTGAAGAACTACGACGAAGCCGCGATTAAGGATGCCGGTTCTTACAATGGCAAGGTCTATGCGGTCAATCTCGGGCGCGTTTCCTATAGTGGCATTTACTACAACAAAGATTTGTTCGCTGCCAACAATGTCAAGGTGCCGACGACCTGGCCCGAATTGGTTGCGGCTTGCGAAACCTTCAAAGCTGCCAATATCCCGTGCATGACCGCAGGTGGCAAAGATGGCTGGCCCATTTTCGTGGGTGCCTATGGCCTGCTGGGTTCGATGTATCCCGATCAGGCTGCCCTGGTGGAAGGTCTGTGGACGGGCAAGATCAAGTGGAATGATGAAAAGTCGCTGGAAATGTGGCAAAAGATGCAGGTGTATGCCCGCGACATGATGGAAGAAGGCGCGAGTGGCATCGCCGGTGATGCGGCCCCGGGTCGCTTTGCTTCGGGCGCGGTGGCCATGTTCCCTGGCGGCACCTGGTATGCCCCGGCGATTGAAGCCGCTGGCCCGTCCTTCGATTGGGGCTACATCCCCTTCCCGGGTTCGGATAAGGCTGAAGACAACCAATATCTGTTTGGCAAGTATGATCAGGGTTGGGCGATTGCCGCCAACACCCCCAATCGCGATGCGGCGCTGCTCTACCTGACCGAGTTCTCCACCCCCGAAAACTATCAGCAGTTTGTGGATGCGGTTGGCTTCATCCCCACGCAGCCGACTGCCAAGCTGAACACCAAAATCGGTACCGAAGTGGCTCCATACCTGGCGAACTTCCGCGTTGGCTACGAACAATACTGGATCGCTCCCAAGGGCGCAGGTCAGTTTGCCAATCCGTGGGCTTCCTACTTCAAGCCGTTTGGCACGGATGATGACCCCAAGGCATTGGCTGACAAGGTGCAAGCAGACCTTCAAGCCGGGTTGGATGCCGTCAAGTAAGTTGTTTGATCACTTTCTTTGGGCTTCCCCCGCCGGGGAAGCCCAAAGAGTTTTGTAAAGGAACAGGTGCTGCCATGTCCTATCATTTTGGTCGCGGTTGGTCGAAATTGGTGCCTTACCTGTTGCTCTTGCCGGGGCTGTTGTTCTATTTTCTGATTTCGCTTGGCCCCTCCATGGCGACAGCTGTCTACTCCTTCACCGATGCCAGTGGTTTGAAGGGTGCACCCATTCACTGGGTGGGGTTCGATAACTACCGGGAATTCCTGTTCATGGGGCGTGCCTCGTTGGATAACCTGGCTGCGCTGCAACGCACGCTCATCTTTTGCGCAGCGGTTACGCTGATTCAGTTTGCCCTGGGGCTGTTTGTGGCGCTGATCGTCAACCAACGCCTGAAAGGCTCGAACATCTTCCGCACGATTTACTTCATGCCGGTCATCTTGGGCGTTGTCATTCAGGGCCTGATGTGGTCGTTGTTCCTCTTCCCGCTGGGGGGGCCGATGGCCAAGGTGTTGTCCTGGTTTGGCCTGCATTCCGAATTTCTGGGTGGGCAACCAACTCAGGCGTTCATGTGGGTGATTGCCATCCAAATTTGGGCCAACATGGGCACGACGATGATGATCTTCATCGCTGGGTTGCAGACCATTCCATCGGAGTTGTATGAGGCGGCGCGCATTGATGGCGCCAATGCCTTGCAGGCTTTCCGCAATGTTACCTGGCCGTTGCTGACGCCTAGCGTTAACACCAACCTGCTGCTGAATGTCATTGGCAGCTTGCAGGCCTGGCAGCTCTTCCTGGTGTTGGTTGGCTATCGCAATGGCACACAGGTGTTGGGCTATTTGGTCTATGCAACCGGCTTTGGACAAACGTCGGGGAGTGTCACCAGCAGTTTCCGGCAGGGCTATGCGGCAGCGGCTTCGATTATTCTGTTCCTGCTGGTTCTGGTGCTTGGGATGACGGTGCAATATTTTCTGCAGCGCAGAGAAGCGAGGATTTTGGGATGAGCGCTACAACGATTGCCAAAAGAGTTTTGCCCCGCAAAATCAACTGGGGGCACGTCGGTTCCTACGCGGTGATGATTTTCTTCGCCCTGCTTTACCTTGGGCCGATTCTGATGCTGGTCAACACGTCGTTGAAAACCATGCCTTCCTTTATGAAAGATGCAACGTCGTTGGCAACCGAATTGCATTTTCAGAACTTCGTTGACGCCTGGAATAAGGCCAATTTTCCGAAATATCTGCTCAATTCGGTGTTGTATACCACTGCGGCAACCGCCATTTACATCCTCACAGCTGTGTTTGTGGCCTTCCCGATTGCGCGCGGGTACATCAAATATTCCGGCGCATTTCTGACGCTGTTTGTCATTGCTCTGTTTTTGCCACCGGCGCTGATTCCGCAGTTTCAGTTGATGCTCAATTTGGGGCTGTATAACAACCCGATTGGCTATGTGTTGCTCTTCATCGTCAACCCAATTGGGATTGTGATTTTGGTCAACTACATCAAGACGGTGCCCAAAGAATTGGATGAGGCCGCTGCATTGGATGGCTGTGGCTATTTCCGCTTTGTTTGGTCGGTCGTTTTGCCGCTCATTCAACCGGCGTTGGCCACCGTGGTGGTGATGCACGCCATTGGCATTTGGAATGAGCTGATTGCGCCAACCATCTACCTGACCAACAAGAACTACTACCCGATTACGCGCGGGTTGATCGTCTTCCAGGGGGTGTATGGCAGCAATTGGCCCACCCTGGCAGCGGCGGTGATGTTGTTGACCCTGCCGATGCTGATCTTGTTCCTCTTCCTGCAACGCTACATTGTTTCCGGTTTGACCGCTGGTTCGGTTAAAGGCTAACCCTTATGAAACGCTCTGCCGCTTTGCTTACTTTGTTGCTGTGCCTGACGCTGCTCTTCGGCGCAATTGGATGTGTCAGGACGACCCCGACTCCGCTGCCGACGGAGACGCCAACCCCTTTGCCAACCGCAACGGCCACGCTTGTGCCCACGCCCATTCCGCCGTTGGATGGCTGGACGTTGCGCTGGCATGATGAGTTCGACGGGACAGAAATTGACCCGGCCAACTGGACCTATGATTTGGGTGGCAATGGCTGGGGCAATGGTGAGATGCAATATTACACCAATCGCCCCGAAAATGCCCGGGTTGAAAATGGCTATCTGGTGATTGAAGCGCGTCAGGAAAAGTATGCCGGGTCTTATTACACCTCCGCCCGCCTGAAAACGCAGGGCTTGCAAGAATTTCAGTATGGGCGAATGGAAGCGCGCCTGAAGGTGCCCTCGGGCAAGGGCTTTTGGCCAGCTTTTTGGATGTTGGGCGCTAATTTCTCGCAGGCGGGCTGGCCCGATTGTGGCGAGATTGACATCATGGAATATCTGGGCAAAGAGCCAGACCTGATTATGGGCACGCTGCATGGGCCAGGCTATTCCGGCGCGTTGGGCTTTAGCAAGTGGAACCGTCAGACCTATGACATTGCCGACGATTTTCACGTCTATGCCATTGAGTGGGACGAGAATCAAATTTCCTGGTTTTATGATGGCACGCGCTACCATACGGTGACGCGCGCCGATGTCGGCAACCGCCCTTGGGTTTTCGATCAACCCTTCTTCTTCATCCTCAACCTGGCAGTTGGTGGCACGTTGGGCGGCATGGTCAGCCCGACGACGACCTTCCCGGCTCAATATCTGGTGGATTACGTGCGCGTGTATGACAAACAACCCTGATGTATTGTTCTTTGATGATTTTGACACCGCCGACCTCAATCGTCAGGTCTGGAATGTGGAAGTCACCGGCGAGGTGCACAACCATGAGCAGCAAGCTTACATTGACTCGCCGGACACAGTTTATCTTACGCAAACCGAACCGGGGGCGAAGGGAGCGCTGGTCTTGCAGGCGCACCATCGCCCTGGGTTTTGCAGCCCGCAAGGCGCCCGCTTTGATTTCGTCTCCGGTCGGATTGATACGCGTAACAAATTGACGTTTTGCCATGGGCGTGCCTCGGCGCGGCTAAAGATTCCAGCTGGCGCTGGGATTTGGCCGGCGTTTTGGGCGCTGGGCGTTGCTGGGGCCTGGCCAACCCGTGGAGAGATTGACATTATGGAGGCGGTTGGCGAGCCGGATTGGATCAGCGCGGCAGTCCATGGCCCCGGCTATTCGGGAGAGGCAGCATTGGTCAATAAATACTATTTTCAGCCCCCAAACTGCGCTACGGAATGGCATGTCTATGCTGCGGATTGTACCCCGGAGGGGCTGTTCTTCTTTGTGGATGAGCGGTTGATTTATCGCATCACCCGCCCCATGGTTCGTTTCTTTGGCGAATGGCCTTTTGATGCGGAAAAATATCTGATCCTTAACCTGGCACTGGGCGGTACGTATCCTTTCAAGACCCATGGCGTTGGCGCACCGTATTATGGGCTGCCGGATGAGACGGTTCAGACAATCCGCAACACCCCTGTGCGCCTGCTTGTAGATTGGGTCAAAATCACTGCGCTTTGAGGAGTTGGTGTATGTCTATTCCTACAGATGCTTCGGTTTATCTTGGTGAAACGCTGCTTACCCCTCCCCCGGCAGAACCGCTGGGCGGGTATGTCAGCTTGCTTGGTGATACGTTTTATAAGATCCGCCATTATGATGCCATGGCGCCCTTTTTCATGAGCATTGTGAGCGCTGCCAATCACTGGTTGTTTGTTGCCTCCACCGGCGGGCTTTCCGCTGGGCGCACCAATGCCGAACATGCCCTGTTCCCCTATTACACCGAAGATAAACTGACCGAAAATAGCGAAAACACCGGCAGCAAAACCATTCTTCGCGTGACGCGTGGGGCGCAAACCTGGCTTTGGGAGCCTTTTTCCATCCGTCAGCAGGGACAATATCAGGTTGAGCGCAATCTGTATAAGAACATCTCCGGCACGGCGCTGATTTTCGAGGAGGTGAATCATTCTCTGGCGTTGGTCTACCGCTATGCCTGGCGCACCTCCGATCGGTTTGGCTTCGTCAAAACCGCCTGGCTTTGCAACATCGGTCTGAAATCGGCTTGTGAGGTTGAGCTGTTGGATGGGCTGCAAAACCTCTTGCCTGCGCATGTCAGCTCGACGACGCAGAACCTGTTTAGCTGCCTGTTGGATGCTTACAAGCGCAGTGAGGTAGACCCTGAGACGCAGATGGGCATTTTTGCCCTCAATTCTCGTCTGACGGACCTGGCGGAGCCGAGCGAATCGCTGCGGGCGACGACCGTCTTTCAGGTCGGGCTCAGACCCTTGGGCGTGTTGCTCAGCTCAAAACAATTGGATGCGTTTCGCTTTGGCCGACAGGTGTGGTCTGAAAGCGAGGTGCGCGGTCAACGCTGCGCCTACTTCGTTCATGCAAGGTTGCATTTGGCGATCGGTGAGGAACGTTCCTGGCACCTGGTAGCCGATGTGGATCAAGACCATGCTGCTTTGGTGCGCTTGCAGGCTTTTCTTAAGACGGCAACAGACGCACAATATCAGGCAATTGAGCAAGACATTGCCTTCAATACATTCAATTTGCAAAAAATCGTTAGCAGTGCGGATGGCTTGCAGGTTTCAGAAAATTCGTTGGCGAGTGCGCACCATTTTTCAAATGTGTTGTTCAACATCTTGCGTGGCGGCATTTTTGCCAATCAGTATTGGATTGACAAGAAGGATTTGCTTGATTTCATCTTCACCCATCAACACGCTTTGTTGCAAACGCATGCGGCGTTTTTCGCCGCGCTGCCCGAAACCATTCACCTGTCGGAGCTTTCTGCCCGTGCGGCGCAACAGAATGACGCTGATTTGCGTCGCTTGCTTGGCACATATTTGCCGCTGACGTTCAGCCGTCGCCATGGCGACCCAAGCCGCCCCTGGAATCGCTTTGAGATTAACATCAAAAATGCGGATGGCTCAAAGCGCTTGAATTATGAGGGCAACTGGCGCGATATTTTCCAGAACTGGGAAGCGCTGGCGTATTCCTACCCCGAATACGTTGAGGCGATGATTTTCACCTTCCTCAGCGCCACAACTGCGGATGGCTATAACCCCTACCGCATTACCCGCGCCGGTTTGGATTGGGAATTACCCGAAGAGGGCAACCCCTGGGCCAACATTGGCTATTGGAGCGATCACCAAATCATCTATCTGCAAAAGCTGCTTGAGTGCAGCGAGCGGGTTCACCCGGCCGCCTTGCGCACCCTGTTGAATCAGCCCATGCTCAGTTATGCCAATGTGCCCTATCGCATCAAGCCCTATGAGGACTTGTTGAAAGACCCCAACGATACGATTGTGTTTGATCATGACTTGCAAGCGCAAATCGAGGCGTTGGTGCAGCAACGCGGCAGCGATGGCCGCCTGATGTGTGCACCGGATGGCAGTGTTTTGCACGCTTCGTTGGCAGAAAAATTGCTCACCTTGCTGCTGGCAAAGCTGGTCAACTTTGTGCCGGAAGGCGGCATTTGGATGAACACCCAACGTCCTGAGTGGAATGATGCCAACAATGCGTTGGTTGGGCGTGGCCTTTCGGTTGTGACCCTCAGCTATTTGCGCCGCTTCATCGTCTTTTTCCAGCAGCTGATTGAGGCAGAGACGGGCCCATTGACGTTGCACCGTGAAGTTGCTGCGTTGTTGAATGCGATTGCGGAGATTCTCGAACGCTATCGTCCTGTGCTGCTGACGGGCTTTACCCCTGAGCAGCGGCGGGCAATGATGGACGCACTGGGGTTGGCCGGCAGTCAATACCGCGGCACTTTGTATCAGCAGGGCTTTTCTGGCAATCATGTGCAGCTGCCTGCCGAGCGGGTGCGGGCTTTGCTGGCCCTGGCGCAGGAGTACATCGAACACAGTTTACGCGCCAACCGTCGTGCGGATGGGCTGTACCATGCCTATAATTTGCTGTTGCTGGGGCCGCAAGGTGTTGAGATTGGTAGGCTGTATGAAATGCTGGAAGGGCAGGTTGCCATTTTGTCTTCAGGGCTGCTCTCCGGCGAGGAATCGCTGACGCTTTTGCACAGTTTGCGCAATAGCGCCTTGTATCGTGCCGATCAACACACCTACATTCTGTACCCGGATCGGTCGTTGCCGTCTTTTCAACAGAAAAATAGCATTCGCCCGGAACAGATTGCACACTTAAAACTGCCGGGCGTGTTGGTGCAAGCTCAAGACCTGGCCTTGCTGGTGCAGGATGTCACTGGGATGTATCACTTCAACGGCGGTTTGCGCAACGCCAAAGACGTGCGGCAAGTGTTGGCGGCGTTGAAGCAG
Organism: Anaerolinea sp.; assembly: GCA_020216845.1. Classification (GTDB taxonomy): domain Bacteria; phylum Chloroflexota; class Anaerolineae; order Anaerolineales; family Anaerolineaceae; genus JAIWNK01. The sequence goes on from JAIWNK010000091.1 coordinate 7,598, forward strand.
AATCCCGCTTATGCTGACCTGGTTGAAAACGAAGCTCAGGCGATCATTGAATTGTTTGAGGCAGTGTTTCAACACACCGAATTTACCGGGCGCTCTGGCACCTTCTTTGCCTATGAGGGGCTTGGCAGTGTTTACTGGCACATGGTATCGAAGCTGCTGTTGGCGGCGCAAGAGACGGCTTTGCGCTGTCAGGATGAGCCGTGCGCGGCGGGGCTGCGAGCTGCCTATGAGGATCTGCGCGCCGGGCTGGGCTTCCGCAAGTCGCCGGCGGAATATGGGGCCTTCCCAACCGACCCCTATTCGCACACGCCGCGCGGTGGCGGGGCGCGTCAGCCTGGCATGACCGGCATGGTCAAGGAGGAAATCCTCACCCGTCAGGCAGAAGTCGGCGTCGGGTTTGCGCAGGGCTGCCTGACGTTTAGCCCATTCTTGCTCGATGAGGCCGAGTTGTTGTCTGCGCCGCGCACATTCACCTATCTGGATGTTGCCGATGACCAACAGCAAATTGAATTGCCAGCCGGTTCGCTGACCAGTTTTGTTTGTCAGGTGCCAGTCACGGTGCAGTTTGGCGAACGAGATGAGATTCGCGCCGACTATACGGATGAGACGGTGCGCATCATCCCCGGGCGTGTGTTGGATCAGGAGACAAGCCGGCACATCTTCGAACGCGATGGCAGCGTCCGACACGTGCACGTGTTTTTTGAGCGGGCGCAAGCTGCCTGAGCTGTGCTAGCCGATGGCGGCCCGCAGGGCGCGCGCCATTTCGCCGAAGGTGGCGGTGTAGCGCATTTCTTCCTGGCGCGGGCGCGGCAGGGTAACGGGCAAATCGAGGCTGATGCGCCCCGGGCGCGAGGTGAAGACCAACACCCGGTCGGAGAGCAACAGCGCCTCGGAGATGGAATGGGTGACCATCAGCACCGTGTTGCGCCGCGCCTGCCACAGGGTGAGCAGCTCTGCGGCCAGCCGTTCACGGGTGAGCGCGTCGAGGGCGCCAAATGGCTCATCGAGCAGCAGCAGGTCGGGGTTTTGAATCAGGGCGCGGGCAAGGGCCACGCGCTGCGCCATGCCGCCCGAAAGCTCGCGCGGCCAGGCGCTTTCGAAGCCTTGTAGGCCAATGACCTCAATCCATTCCCGCCCCAGGCGTTGTGCTTCGGCTTGCGGCACGCCGCGTAGTTCCAGCGGCAGGGTGATGTTTTGCAAAACGTTGCGCCAGGGCATCAGGTTGGCTTGCTGAAAGACCAGCCCAACCTGGGCCGTGCTGCCCCCGCAGACCTGCACGCGGCCTGTGCTGGGTGGCAACAGCCCGGCCAGCACGCGCAACAGGGTAGATTTTCCACTGCCCGATGGCCCCAAAACCGCCACAAATTCTTGCGGCTGCACCGCAAAGGATACCGGCCCGAGCGCCTGCAGGTTGTTCTCCTCGCCAGCTGCGGGTGGAAATTGTACGGTCAGGTCTTCAACCTGCACAACAGCGGCACACATCGCCATTAGGGGATGAACTGATTGGTGAAGGCCTGACTCAGGTCAATGGCCTGCGGCATGAGCCCCATTTGCAGCAAGAGGGCCTGCATCGTTTCCCAATTTTGCGGTTGAGAAAAGCCCAACCGTTCGGCCTGCCATAGTGCAATCGAATCGCGCAAGATTTGCTTTTGCACGGCTTCATCGGCCTGGGCCAGGTTCTCAACATATTTCTTGCTGATTTCGTAGGCGGCATCGGGGTTTTGGGTTGTATCCTGAATGCCGCGCAGCGTGGCGCGCACGACTTTGCGCACGAGTTCGGGGTTGTCGCGCAGCATGGCTTCGCTGGTGATCAGCCCGTTTGAGACCAGGGGGGCGTAATCGGCGGTGCGCAAGACGTTGACTTCGTAGCCCTGGGCGCGCAGCTGATTGGGTTCGTTGGCCAGGTAGATGGCGGCGGCTTCCACCCGGTCGGTGGCAATCGCTTCGGTTTGGGTGAAACCAATCGAATCGAGTGTGACATCTTGCTCGCTCAACCCGCCAGCGTTCAGCAGGGCCTTCAGCCCGATGTAGTTGGCGCCATAGGTGCCGGGCAGGCCAATCCGCCGACCTTTCAAGTCACTGGGCTGTGTGATGCCGAGCGAGGTTTTGCTGACGACGCCGACCGGATATTGCTGATACCAGGCCATGATGTAAACAACCGGCAGCCCCTGGGCGCGCCCGAGCAGCACCTGTTCGCCGGAGACCATGGCAAAATCGAGCTTGCCAGCTCCAACCAGGGCGGTGTTGTCGTTTTCCATGCTGTAATCCAGGCTCACATCCAGCCCCTCTTCTCGATAGTAGCCTTTTTCAATGGCGACATATAAGGGGGCGAACTGTACGTTGGGGATATAGCCAAGCGGAATGCGCACGGGGGTGAGCATGGTCACTTGGGCGGTTGGTGTCTGCGCCTGACAGGCACTCAGCAGCAGACCGAGCAACAGCAGGGAAAAAAGGAAGCGTGATTTCATGGTTGTGTTCCTCCAGGAGATTGGGGTGGGCGCGCCGGGCAACGCTGCCAGCGCAGCCAGTGATGTTCAGCCAGCACGACCGTGCCATACAAGGTCAGTGCCAGCAGAATGAGCGTAAAGACGGCGACAAATACCAGGGCGGTATCGAACTGCCCGCGGGCGACGTTGATGAGGAAGCCCAGGCCGCGATCGGCGCCGACAAATTCGCCGACGACTGCGCCGATGACCGAAAGGGTGGCGCCGATGCGCAACCCGCCCAGGAAAACCGGCATGGCTGCCGGAATTTCTAGGTAACGCAGGGTTTGCCAACGGCTGGCGTGCAGGCTGCGCATGAGATCGCGCAGGTTTTCGGGCACGGCGTGCAGCCCAACGATGGTGTTGATCAAAATGGGGAAGAAGACAATCAGCGCACAGATGAGCACTTTTGAGAACAGCCCCGGCCCGAACCAGATCACAATCAGCGGGGCGATGGCGACGATGGGAATGGCCTGACTGGCCACAAGGTAGGGTGAGAGCAGGCGTTCCAGCCAGCGGTAGCGTGCCAGCCCATAGCCGAGCAGGGTGGCGGCAAGGCTGCCGGCCAACAGGCCAAGCAACACTTCCAGCAGGGTGGCGGCGGTGTGACGGGTTAGCGTGCCATCTTGCAGGGTGAGCCATAGCCGGGCGGCCACGCGCCCGGGCGGCGGCAGAATGAAGGCCGGTAGGCCGCTCCAGCGCGACAGCGCTGCCCAGGCAGCCAGGCCAAGCGCTGCGGAGAGGGGCATGAGCCAACGCGGACGGAGGAAGGAGGAAAGCTGCATAGCAAAACCTTTTTGGCGGGGTGGCAGAAAAACAAACACCCCTGCGCAAACAACTTCGGGGTGTGAACAGCACAAGCTGCCAAAAAAGCACATCTTGAGTTGGCCTTCTTTTATCCGGACTGTACCGTCGGCCTCGGAGTTGACACCGAGTCTTGCGCTGCATGGCGCGCGTGGGCTGTTACCACCGATCGGGAATTGGAACGATAGGTTCCGCACCCTGCCCCGAAGGCTGTTTGATTGTAGCTTGAGTATAGCCCGCAGATGCACTTCTGTCAATGAATCAGAATGCTTGACACATCCCCAAAGTCGGATATACTCAAATAGAATGCAAAGCGATGGGAGCATGTCATGAAGAGACAAAGAAAATCCAATCAGGATCTCTTGTTGAATGTGTTGACGATTTTGACGTTGGCAGTGACTGTGGTTTTGGCATTGCTGATGCTTTCTGTGTTTTCCAACCCGCGTTCGGCGCTCAACCCGTTCAAGCCGCGAGACTTGCCGCCGATTCTGGTCTTGCCGACTTCAACGCCGACACCCAAGCAGCTGCCGCCGACCTGGACGATGACCGCGGTTGGACAGTTGCCTGCGACCGCGACCTTGCGCCCTTCGTCTACGCCGTTGCCGACCGCAACGCCGTTTATCATTGATACCTATACGCCGACATCTACCCCCACGAGTACGCCGACGGTCACACCGACCGAAACCAACACGCCGACCGCAACACCGCCGGCTACGTATACGCCTTACCCGACGTTCACGCCCTATCCCACGTTTACCATGGTGCCGAGCGTGACCTTTACCCCTACTACCCCTACCCCCTGAAGGAAGTTATGACCGATACCATTTCTCGCGCGATGTTTGACCATTTGGTTGACCTGGCTGCCTTGGAGCTGACCCCGGCAGAGGCTGAATATCTGTTGCAGCAGATGAACAATCAGCTCAAGTCCATTGCTGAGTTGGTTGCCATTCCGTTGGATGAGGATACGCCGATTGCTTCACATGGTGTGCCTTATACTGCTGAGATGAGCCCGCAGCTGCGCCTTGACCTGGTGCGTCCTTGCCCGAATGTGGATGAGATTCTGGCGCAGGCGCCGCAGGTCAATGAGCGCTATGTGATCGTGCCCGATATTCCGCACGCCACCCTGGAATGAAGCCTCGCCTGGCTTGTGCAATCCTCCCCTAAGTTTTCTGCTGAGAACGTGGACTGAAACCAATGGAACTTTGTGATACTCCTGCCTATGAACTGGCTGTTTTGTTGCGCCAAAAACGCACAACGGCAACTGAAATTTTGAATTCGTGCCTGGCGCGCATTGAAGCGGTAGATGGCCGTCCGGGCACGCTGGAACCGCAACCGGCAACATTGCCCGAAGATGCGGGTAAGGTGCACGCCTTCATCACCCTGATGAAAACGCACGCCATGCAGCAGGCGCAAGCAGTGGATGAGAAACTGGCCGCCGGTGAAGACCCCGGCCCCTTGGCGGGCATTCCGGTCACAATCAAGGATATCTTCTGCGTGCGCGGTGCCCCGGCGACGGCAGCCTCGCGCATTTTGGCCAATTTCGTTGCCCCCTACACGGCCACACCGGTGACGCGCCTGGAACAGGCGGGCGCGGTGGTGTTGGGCAAGGTCAATTTGGATGAGTTTACCTATGGCTCATCCAACGAATCTTCGGCCTTTCAACCTTCCACCCGCAACCCATGGAACCCGGAGCGCGTGCCGGGCGGCTCATCTGGCGGTAGCACGGCCTCGGTTGCGGCGGGTGAAGCCCCGCTTTCGCTGGGCACGGATACGGCCGGTTCCATCCGTCAGCCGGCGGCTTTTTGCGGCGTGGTTGGGCTCAAGCCAACCTATGGGCGGGTTTCGCGCTATGGGCTGATTGCTTTTGCTTCCTCGCTCGATTGTCCCGGCCCGGTGGCGCGCAACGTCACCGACGCAGCGCTGATGTTGCAGGCAATTGCTGGCCCCGACCCGCAAGATGCAACCGCCGCCAATGTGCCCGTGCCGGATTATCTGGCTGTTTTGGATGAGGGGGTGCGCGGGCTGCGCATTGGCCTTTCGCCCGATTATTTCCGCATTACCTACCCCAACCCCGAAACCGGCGAGATGGAAGAACAGCCCGTGCCGGAAGAAATGACCGCGGCTGTGCGCCGGGCGGCCAAATTGCTGGCCGAGATGGGCGCAGAGATTGTGGAAGATGTGCCAATGCCCAATACCCGCTATGGCATTCCGGCGTATTTTGTCATCAGTCGCGTCGAGGCGGCCTCGAACCTGCACCGCTATGATGGCGTGAAGTATGGCTATCGCACTCCCGACGCGCAAAATGACCTGCGCCTGATGTATCGCCGTTCGCGCGGGCAGGGGTTTGGCCCGCAGCCCAAGCTGCGCATTTTGATGGGCATGTACGTCTCGGCGGCGCAATATAGCGCACAGTATTACAACCGCGCCCTCAAGGTGCGTTCCCTCATCCGCCGTGATTTCGATCAGGTCTTCGACCGCAGCGGTCGCTATCGCCTGGATGCGTTGCTGACCCCCACCACGCCGACGACGGCTTTCCCGATGGCGGCGGTGTATGGCAACTCGGTCATGATGCAATATGCCGATCAGCTGACCGTGCCGGCCAACCATGCTGGTGTGCCGGGGCTTTCCTTCCCCGGTGGCCTGGCCGCAGATGGAATGCCAATTGGCCTGCAATTGCTTGGCCCCGATTTCAGCGAAGCGACTTTGCTGCGCATTGCCCGTTCGTATGAGCTGGCGACCGAAAGCGACGCCTGGCGCAAGGTCAAGCCGAAGGTCTTGAGGTAAGTGACGGACATGGCTTTTGCTGCTGTTGCGGAACGCACGGAGCCTGTGCTGAAGACCCAAGCCGAGCGTTGGTGGGCGGCTTTGGCACACGCGGCGGTGTTGCTGCTGGGCTTTGGCACAGCCCTGCCGGCGTTGGTGTGGATGCAGCAGCGCAAGTCGGCGCGGGTGGTGGCACAGCAAGCTTTGCAAGCCTTGGTGTGGCAATCGCTTTTGCCGGTTTTCTATCAGCTGTTGCTGCTGATCTGGGGCCTGACCGTGGTGGGCCTGTCTTTCTTGGGCAATGTGCGAGCGATGGTCTCCGGTTTGTTGTGGGGGCTGGCCTTGCTGCTCGGGCTTGGCTCGGTTTTTTACCTGGGCGTTGGCGTGTTGGCCGCCGTTGTGTGCCTGATGGGCAGGCCGTTTTGTTATCCTTTCTTTGGCCGGGCGCTGACGCTTGCCCTGGCCAAGGACCTGCCCGGGGATGACCTGGCAGAGACGGAAGAGCGCGTCTCGGCGGCGATGGCTCATGCGGGCATCTTGATGCCGCTGATTGGCATGGCTGTGCCGCTGTGCACGTTGGTTGCTGCACGGCAGGGCAGCAGACGGTTGCGCTTTCAGTCCTGGCAGGCCCTGGCAGTGCAAGGGATTGCCAACGTGCTCAACCTTGTCTTGCCGGTGTTGGCTTCTTTCCCGCTTGCACTGATTGCTGCGGTTGCTTTGACCCTCAGCAGTTCGCAGCCTGTGGATTTGCCCTCGGGCCTGATGCAGGGTTTGCTGTTGCTGAGCTTGATCTTGTTGGCGTTGTGCTTTGTTGTGGCATTGTTGCTGCCGTTGTTGGCCGTGTTTGCTTTTATTGCATCCATTCAGGTGCTGCGTGGACGTGAGTACGTCTATCCGCTGTTGGGCGGCTGGATTCGCCGCCGTTTGGGAGATTCTTTTGTGGAGAGGCCCGTATGACCGACTATGAAGTGATAATCGGGTTGGAAACACACATCCAGCTCAACACTGTAACAAAGATTTTCTGCTCCTGCAAGGCTGATTCGTGGTTTGACCCGCCCAATACCAACATTTGCCCGGTCTGCACGGGCTTGCCAGGGGTGTTGCCGGTTTTGAACAAGTCTGCCGTGGAAAAAGGCGCTTTGCTGGCGGCGGCCATGCACGCACAATTGCGCCCGCTCTCTTTCTTCGACCGCAAAAATTATTTTTACCCCGATTTGCCCAAGGGCTATCAGATTTCGCAATATGATCAATCGCTGGCGTTTGGCGGTTACCTTGACCTGCCCATGCCTGCCAGCGCGGGAAGACCGGCTTATGTGCGCCATGTTGGCATCATCAAGCTGCACCTGGAAGAGGATGCCGGCAAGACCAAGAACGTCGGCGGTGAGCGCTGGACGGATTTCAACCGCTGCGGCGTGCCGTTGGTCGAGATGGTGACCGGGCCCGATCTGCGCAGCGCCGATGAGGCCGCCCAATACCTCATCCGTTTGCGCCAATTGTTGCGCTGGATTGGCGTTTCGGAAGCCGACATGGAGCGCGGACAGCTGCGGTGCGATGCGAATGTCTCCATCCGCCCGGTCGGTGCAACGTATCTCAACCCCAAGACGGAGATTAAGAACGTCAACTCGATCGAAAGCGTGCGCGATGCCATCCTCAAAGAGGTTGAGCGGCAAATTCGCGAGGTGGAAGCCGGGCACAAGATCGAAGCCTGGACGTTGGAATGGGACGAGGATAAGCAGGTGTTGCGCAAGATGCGCTCGAAGGAAACCGAGGCGGATTATCGCTATTTTCGCGAGCCGGACCTGCTGCCCATTCGCCTGACGGAGGAATGGAAAGCCGAGATCCTCTCGGCCTTGCCCGAGCTGCCGCTCGAGCGCCGACAGCGCTTTATGGACGCGTATGAATTGCCGGAATATGACGCTGAAATTTTGACCAGCGAGCGCCGCCTCTCCGATTATTTTGAGCAGGCTGTGCTTGCCTATCGCGGCGACCCCAAACGCGTTTCGAATTGGCTGATGAACGAAATTTTGCGCATGTTGAACGAGCGCGGCCTGACAGCTGACGCCCTGCGCCTGACGCCGACCTACCTGGCCGACATTTTGCGCCTGGTGGATTCGGGCCAAATCAACACCTCAACCGGCAAGTCCTTGGTGGAGAAGGTCGAAGCAACCGGCAAGTCGCCGCAACAGATTGTGGCTGAAGAGGGCCTGGCCAAAGTCAGCGATGATGCGGCCATTCGCGCTGTTTGCCAGGAAGTGTTGAGCGAAAGCCCCAAAGAGGTGGAAGCCTATCGCGCCGGCAAGCAGACGCTGATGGGCTGGTTTGTTGGTCAGGTGATGAAGAAGATGCGCGGCAAGGCCGACCCGACCCTGGCGCGGCAGATTTTGGAAGAATTGCTCAGCTAAAGATCATTCCCAGCGTTCCCAGCCCGCCGAACACCAGGCTGTAGCGCAGCATTCGCCCGGCAAACACCAGGGCCAGAAAGACAACCCGATTGACCCGTGCCGCACCGGCGGCAAAGGTCAACGCGTCCCCAAGCAGTGGCACAAAGGTCAGCGCCAGGGCGGGCGTGCCCCAACGCCGGAAGAGGCGTTGGGCAAAGGCCAGCTTCTTGGGACTGGGGCGCAGCCGTTCCAGCCAGCGCGGCAGTGTCGCCGCTCGTTCCACAAGCCGCATGGCGTAGGCGCCGACCAGGTAATTGGTCATTGCCCCCAGGGCATTGGCAAGCACCGCAATCAGCAGCACCGGCCCGGCCGGGTAGCCAATCGCCAGCAGTGTGGCCAGGGCCGCTTCGCCGCTGAAGGGAATGATGGTCGCCGAAAGATAGCAGACGATGAACAGCCCAACATATCCGAGCTGAATGACCAGGTCTTCGCTCATGATAGCCCCCAGGCGGCCAGGGCCACCATCACAATTGGCAACAGGCCATACAGCAGCACCTTGCCCATCACCTCGCTCTCGTTGCGAATGCCAACCGTGCTACAGCCGACAATCACCTTGGCCGGGGCCATGATGCTGCCGAGCGACCCACCCGCTGTTTGCGCGCCCAGAATCAGCGGCACATCCAACCCGAGCAACTCGGCCGTGCGTTGTTGCAGCGCGGCAAACAGCACATTGGCGTTGTTGTTGCTGCCGGTGATGAAGGCGCCCAGCGCGCCGAGGAAAGGCGACAGCAGCGGGTAAACCGCCGGGCCAAAGCTTTGACTGAGGCCTTGCGCCAGCAGGTTGGTCATGCCGCTGTGAGACATGATCACCGCCATGCCCACCATGGCCACAATCCCCAAGCTGGAATTGACCGCCCCGCGCGCCGTCTTTTGCAGGATGCGCCGCGCTGCGCCGGGGGTGTAGTAACCGGCTTTGGCGTAGATGGCATAGGCAATCAGCGAAGAATAGAGCAAAATGGCCCCCGGGTGACCAAACAGGCTGATGCGCCGTCCGCTTTCGGCGGGGGTGACCCAACCATAGGCGGTTTGCAGCGCCGGAAATTGCAGGGTGAACTCGATGCGGTTGAGCAACGTGTTGAGCGGCGCAATCAGGTTGACGGCAAAGGCCAGAATCACCAACACGGCATAGGCTGAGAAAGCGATCCAGGCGGGGCGATTGGCGGTGGACGTTGGTGTTTGGGGGGCGGCGCTTGGTGCCTGCCCGCGATAGAAGGGCAGGCGCGCCGTCAACACGCCGACCAACAGCCCGGCCATCGCTGCGCCGGTTGCGCCGAGCGTCCACAAGCCATGGGTGACGAGCCAATATTGTACGCCCGCCATGATGCTGCCCAACACCAGCACAACCGGCAAGCTGCGCAGCAAACCGCGCCAACCGCCGCTGATGAAGGCAACGATGGCCCCGCTGCCATAGGCGGCAATGCCGAGCAGCAGCGCCGAATCGGGGGCGAGCAACGGCCCGGGCAAACCGGTCACTGCCATCAGCGTTTGGAACGAGGTGGCCAACGAGCCAAAATTGACCGCCCAGCCATGTCCAATGCAGGCCATCAAGACGGCCTGCACGGGGGTAAAGCCTAACCCGACCAGCAGCGGTGCGGCAACCGCAACCGGCACGCCAAACCCCCCCATGCCCTGTAAGAACGAGGCAAACAGCCAGCCCAGCAACAGCCCCTGCATCACCCGGTCTGCTGTCAGGCGCGGCAGCAAGCCACCAATCAGGCGCACAGCCCCGGCCTCATCGGCAATGTGAAAGAGCAGCAACGCCGTCCAGATGATGTAGAGCACGTCCAACGTCAGCAAAATGCCCTTCACCTGACTATAGGCCAGAAGGCGCGGGCCGGCGCCGAAGAACAGCGCCGCGATCAGCAGCGTTGCCAGCCAGCTGAGCGCACCGGCCTTGCTGCCGCCCCATTTGAAGCCCAGCATCAGCAGCAAAATGAGCAGGATGGGGGATAGGGCGAGCAACCAGGTGAAGAGTGTGAGCGGCATTGGTCAAATCCTATTGTCAAAGGGAATGGTTGCAATTTTGTAACGAAATTGCAACGAAAAGAGCAAAAGTTCTAATAGACAAACAAGCAAATTGTGCTATAATAGGCAACGTTGAGCGCCTGGGTGCCCCCCTCACCCCGGCGTTCAACATTTAACCGGCCAGGGGCCGGTTTTTCGTTTTTGGGGTCAGCGGCCACCTTTCAGGCGGTCTTGCAGGGCCTTGAGTTCATCCCATTGACCGGCGGCGGCCAGGCGCGCCTGCTCTGGCCAGGTTGTGGGGTCGGCCAGGCGCAAACCTGCCTCGCGCAGCACAGTTTCCAGATGAGCAGGGTCGGCTTGCGCAAGCTGCTGGAAGGTGACAATGCCGGCGGCTTTGAAGACGGAAGCGATTTTTGGCCCAATTCCTTCAATGATTTCAAGATTGTCGGGGGGGATGGGCGCTTCCGCTGCAGCTTCGGGTTCGGCGGCAGCAGCAACGGGCGTTTCTGCAACGACTTCAACCGGAGCCGGGGCGGGGGCAGCAACCTCAACCGGGGCGGCGGGTGCAGCTTCGGTCGGGGCCTCATGAGCGGTCTCGTGAGCGGTGTGGGTTGGCGCAGCAGCGGACGGGCGTTCGCGTCCACTGAACAGCCACCACAGCAAGACGAGCAGCAGCAAGACGCCGATGACAATCAGCAACCAGGCCCACCAGGGCAACCCACCTACCGGCTCGCCAGCTGCGGGGATGAAGCCCATCGTCAGCAAAGCAGCCAGGGCAGGCAAGAATTGCACCAGGCGCGAGGGCGCGTCTTGGGTGGGAATATGCGATTGTTTGGAATGGGTTGGGGATTGTGCAAGGTAGAGGTGCGGGTGGGATGAGTCGTCTTGTGAGTTTTCGCCAGACAGATTGGAATACTGAGGCATGATTTTCTCCTGCTTTGTGAGCATTTCTCTTGAGTATAGCAGTAACAGCAACAAAGCGCAAGAGATTTTGGCGAAAAGCCTACGCTTTTCTTAAATTGCTGCGCTTAATTTGGCTTTTGAGGCGGTGTTTGGGCCGCAAAAAACTTGACAGCTGCACGGCTTGAAGTATAATAAGCGTTGCCTTCCTCGTTAGCTCAATCGGCAGAGCGGGCGGCTGTTAACCGCTAGGTTCGAGGTTCGAGTCCTCGACGAGGAGCCTTTTGTTTTAAAAGGTTCGAGGCCCCCATCGAGGGGGTGGTATTCGAGTCCTCGACGAGGAGCCTTTTGT
>JAIWNK010000092.1 GCA_020216845.1 Anaerolinea sp.
CCGGCTGCGCCAAAAATTGCCGGTCGTTCGCCCAACAAGGCCAGGTTATATGCGATATTTGGTGCTGTGCCACCGCGTTGCCTCGTCATCGAATCAACCAAAAACGATAGGCTAATGCTTTCCAGCTTCTCGGTCAGAATATGCTCGCGAAAATATCCCGGAAACGTCATCAAATAATCAAAAGCGATTGAACCAGCACAAACGATTGTCATAAAACCTGCCACAAGAAAAAGTTAATCAGGGCTTAGCCTGCCTCAAACACACGTCGCAAATTTTCCACAAACGGCGGGTACACAACACCACGCTCAGTCACCAACGCCGTCAACAACTCGTGCGGGGTCACATCAAACGCCGGATTGCGCGCCGCGCTCCCCGGCGGCGTCACCACATCCCCATTTAATTGAAGACCGAGTACCTCCTGCGGGTCGCGCTCCTCAATTGGGATCAAATCGCCATCTGGCAAGCTCATATCAATCGTCGAAGTTGGCATGACCGAATACACCGGCACATCATTGGCGCGCGCTGCCAAAGCCAACATATAGCTACCAACCTTATTTGCCACATCGCCATTTGCCGCCACACGGTCGGCGCCAAAAAACACCTTTTGCACCTCACCGCGCCGCAAGAAATAGCCCGCCGCGCCATCCACAATCAACGCATGTGGAATGCCATACTGTGCCAATTCCCAAGCTGTCAGCCGCGCCCCCTGCAAACGTGGCCGGGTCTCATCCACCAAAACAAACAAGCGCTTACCCTGCTCGTGCGCCAATCGAATGGCCCCCAACGCTGTACCCCAATCCACCGCCGCCAACGCCCCCGTATTGCAATGATGCAAGATCGTATCCCCATCCCGGATCAACATCGCACCATGTTCAGCCATGCGCCGATTGATCAGCACGTCCTCTTCTGCCATCCGCTGCGCCTCAGCCAGCAAGCGCAGCTGCAATTTTTCCACCGTCGGCAATGGCATCTCAGCTACGCGCATCATCCGCTGCACTGCCCAGGCCAGGTTAACCGCTGTTGGACGCGCCGCCAAAAGACTTTCTGCCCCTCGCCGAACATCCGCCAACAGATCTAGCACATCCGTCGCCGATGAGCGCAACGCAGCCAAAGCCACACCAAAGGCCGCCGCCACACCAATCGCTGGCGCGCCGCGCACCGCCATATTGACAATTGCTTCAGACACCTCATCCACCCGCCGGCATAGCAAAAATTCCAGCCGAACTGGCAACAAGCGCTGATCAATCAGCCGTAAAGCTTGCTGGGGTTCATCCCATTCGAGGGTGCGCATCCATTCTTTCTCACACAGTGGGTTCAAAACCAAACAAGTTTAACATGCAAACCGCAGATTGTCAAACCCAACACACCATCATGGCGCTATTCCTCTTGTGTACAACAGCCACATTCCCGCAAAATATAAAATGAATAACAGAGCAGCATCAATCTCCATAAAGTGCAACCGCCGCCGAAACTGTGCCACGTTGCCAATCAGCCCCAACCCCGTCATCAACAACCCCAACATTCCAACCAACAAAAACGATGGGCTAATCGCCGCCAAAAACCGGCCATCCGTGTAAAAGAAATCGGTCAACCCGATTGCAAACATATTGAAAAGATTGCTGCCAAACAAGTTGCCAATTGCCATATCATTGGCACCAATCCGAATTGCAGCCAGGGTCGTCACCAATTCTGGCAAGGAGGTAACAGCCGCAACCAGGGTTGAGCCGACAAATGTCGTTCCCAAACCAGTAATTTCAGCAATTTGATTGCTGCTATCCACCATCACCGGCGTAACAAAGATTAACAGCGTTGCCGCGATACCAAACCCTACCAGGCCTTCCCACAAAGGCGGCGTTCCCTCGGCAATCTCTGTTGTTTCTTCTGCTTTGCCCCCCGACTGCAAAAGCCACACCGACAAAAAGTAAAAACCGATTATTAGCAAACTATCCACCCCCACCCAGCCAATTTGGAGATCCAAATTGGCCAACATGAAAAACACCACCATGCCGATCAAAAAGATTGCCAAACTGCCGGAAAGAGCATGTTTCAGGGCCGCTTTGCGCAAAACGCGCTGATTACGATGGAGCACATCCATCAACGCCAGCAACAGCATATTAAACGCGTTGCTGCCCATCAAGTTACCTGCCGCCAGGTTAGGGGCGCTCAACCGCAACGCGCTGATGGAGGTCAGCACCTCAGGCAATGAGGTCGCCCCCGCCAAAAGCAAAACACCCACAAACATACCACCAAGTCGCGTCCGCTCAGCAATGACATCACCATAAGCGGCCAACTTATTGGCCGCGAACACAATCAATGCAGCACTCACCACAAAAACAATCCAGACCATTGGCTCACCCCTCTCGCTTGTCAGCCAGGGGGACCCCCTTAACCAATGCCAACGGCCAGGCAGCAAACACCCCCGTATTGGGCTCATTTAAATCACCAAACAGTGCTTCTGCAGCCCGCAAACATGCAGTTGCCTGCTGCTCATCAGCGACAATAGCAAACAACGTTTGGTTAGCAGCTTCTTCAGAGGATGAGCTATAGAAAAAGCGCATTGGCACCCGTCCCAATCGCCGATGAATGCCTGTGCTATCCAAAATCGTTGCACCCCGCACCCCAGCAGCCTCCCATGCCTTGAGCAAGTCATCCAAGCGATCAGTATCATCCAACACAAACATCACCATGAACATCGTTCTCTCTCCTTCTCCGCACAATCTGACATAAAATTATCTCTCTTTTCAGCCAATAACATCAACTCTGCACAGCAAATATCCTTCCCTGCGCAAAGCACCTTTGAGAAAAGGCAAAAATATCCCCTGATACAATCATTTTTTGACGATTAAGTCGCCATAATTCCTTCCGTCACATAGGTTGTCAACTCCGTCACGCTTAATTTATCCAACCCAAGGCGATCAACCGTGCGTCCACGCCGCCAGTAATCCGTACGATGGACGATGCACGCCAGGCGAATAATCGAATCCATCCCGCGCACCGAAACACCATAATGTTGCCCCAAGGATGCAATTGGCACCAGGCTCATCGGCACATCCTCAAAAATATAACGATGATTCAGTGTAGGCGGCGCCTTGATCCCATAATACCCGGGCTGATTGTGAATTGCCTCGTGCAAATTTTCCCCATCCGTATCATAGGCCATCTTCAACCATTCCAGCGCCGTGCGCGCCCGAATCCCTAAAGAGGCCGCAACCGTTACCCTCTCGCGATCCAAAACCTCCAACACCCGCGCCACCGATGGCGTTACCCCATCAATGTAGAATTGATAATCTCCATGCGTTGCCTCAATCCAACCCGCATTCAGCAGCGTCAACGCCGGATGAAAAATAGCGCCCATATTGTTCAACCCTGTTTGCAACACATTCCCGCCATCAATGAACTGTGGATACGCCTCACGAATACGATCCAGCACCAAACGCGTGCGCGTCGCAGGCAAAGCCGCCAACGGCACTGCCTCCTTAATACGAAAAATGCGCGCCTGTGCCGGCCCATCCGAGCGCGAAGCATAAATGAATGTTTCTGCCTCAGCCACCGTAACATCCGCCGTGCACCCGTTCTCGCGCAGCACCTTAACAAACTCCAATGTTCCACACGTCCGTCCAGGGTGCAGCACAATCACCTGTCCATCCCGTAAATGGGGAGCTGCCGCCTTGGCAATATCCGCATGAGCCGAAGAAGGCACGACCACCATAATCATCTCCGCCTTCTCCAAAGCCTCCGCCATGTTTGAGGTTACACATTCCAACCGCCCGAAACCACGCGGGCCATACTCACCGCCATCTAATTCAATGCCCCCCAATTCTTTAATCGCCGCAACTCGTTCTGGTGTACGATTATAGAGCGTCGTTGGAAACTCCATCAAAGCCAGATGTGCAGCCATGGCTTTGCCACCA
Source organism: Anaerolinea sp. (assembly GCA_020216845.1). GTDB lineage: Bacteria > Chloroflexota > Anaerolineae > Anaerolineales > Anaerolineaceae > JAIWNK01. The sequence continues at coordinate 3,912 of JAIWNK010000092.1, forward strand.
TGCCCAGCACCAATAACAGTATAGGGCGTTTTTTTCATTGTTTATTCTCCATTCATTGCCAAAAATCAAAGAAGAGCCAGCAGTCGTTCTGCCTCGCGCAATGGCTGCCCTGCTTCATCTACCGCCACACAAGCCCCCTCGACAATCCGCGTGCGCATTTGCCCGCGCCCAAAACGATTGTTACGCAGCTGCGGCGCATCCAAAATTCCACTCGTCACCGCCGCTGCAAGCACACCAGCATCCGCCCATGGATCAGCTACGTGTGCACCTAGTCGTCGAATAGCTTCAAGCGTCTCTTGCGCCTCTTGCACCAAATATGCACGACGCCTGCTTATCGCTGGGTCTGCCGTCATATCTGGAGCGCCACGCAAAGCGTTATCAATCACCCGACGAGCCAAACCACAAGCCTCTATGACATCTTCCGCCGTTGCAGCATGGTGTGCCTCCGTATGCCCCACCACATGAACAATATGCGGATGCAACGCCATTTGCACATAAATGCTGGCTGCCAAATGCGCCCGCGCCGCAGCCAGATCAAGCGGATAGCTCAACAACCCCGTGCGCACTTGCCGCCAAACACGAAAAGTTGGCCCTTGCAACGGCTCAACCAAATCCAACAGCGCCAACATCTTTGCCAGGTCCATCGCGTCCGAAAGCCCCGGTGGGCTGTTAAACATCAGCTGCGCAATGTAATCCTTCACACCAAACGCACGCGCATTGTAGGCCGCCAAAAAACCTGACACAACAAAGACCACATCCGATGCATCGCGCATGCCCCAATGGTGTGGCTCATTCAGCTCAACCGGCATTTCCCTTTGCCCATACCAGGCCATCACTTGTTGATGCTCGCGAATCGAACCCTCCAAATCCCATGGTCCGCGCCCATCCATTTGATTGAACCAAAACAACGGAATGGCACACCAGGCGTTACGAATCGTGCGCACATACATCTCCGCCAGACGAATAAAATCATCCGTCCCAGAATATGTGCGCATCAATGGGTAATTCCCCCGACGGCTTGCCTGATACAAAGCCCGATAGTCTTCCTCCGTGCGCACCGGCACCCCTCCAGCACCCTTTCGGCGCGGGTCCTGCCGCTCCGGATGATAAAAGTTCTCTTGCGCATCCTGATCAATCCCCAGTGAAATCACATCTAACGCCCCTGCCTCGGCAATTTTCTCCACCCCGCGCAGGCTGTCTTCCATCGTTGGCAGCCCAAAGTGATGCCGCAGCAAAGGATACGGCGACTTCCAGCGGATCCGCTCAATTGTGTTTTGCGGGAAATCAACCTCCGTCATTTGCACTGCCGTTTGGCCCTTTAGGTAAGCCAACACCATCTCTGGCGTTTCGCTCCCATCAAAGATGCGCTCAAAAAAGCCGCCCAAACGAGCTGCGCGCTCAGCCATTGGCGGCGTCCCTGCAAAGGCAAAGCGCACACCCGCTGACCGCAGATCATCCGCTGCTTCTGCAAACTCCCCCAGCAAGCGTTCCCCCGTCTCTGGCGTTAGCCGATAAGAAACCCCAACCAAGTCTGCCCCCTCTTGTCGAGCGGCTTGCAACATTTCTTGAATTGAGACTGCCGGCCCTAAAAACACCGTCCGCCAACCAGCTGCCTCAGCCAATCGCAAGAAATTACTGACTCCAGCCACATGCACACACTCCCCCAAGGCCCCAGCGACAACTGTTTTCATCAAACCTCCTTTCACATCGAGGTGTACAATTTAAGATTATAGAAGGTTTATCACCCTCAGTCAAGCATTTCAAGTTTTTGGTCGTTGTCCACAACTTGTTGAAGCGCCTGATTGGCAAGGGCCTCAAAGGTCTGCTGTTGAAGCAAAGCAATACGCTCAGCCGACAGCCGCCCCGCACAGCCGCTTAACACCGCTGCTGCCTTGTCGCGCGTTTGCTGATCCCCCCCCTCAAAATTCATTGCAAAAGTCAGCCAGGCCAATGCCTGCTCTTCTTCCTTTTGGCCGACAAAAGTCTCCGCTAACCCCACCAAAACATCTATCCCAACCAGGAGCATACCAGCCTGCAAAGCGATCTGCAAAGCTTCAGCATACGTCCGCCTTGCAGCGTTCACCTTCGCTTGCATCAGCAACAAGCCTGCCAGGCTATTCAAGACAGATAGCCGCAGTTCATTGGAACGCAGTTCATCGGCAAGCACCAAAGCCTCCTGATAATGTTGCTCAGCCAACTGCACCTGTCCCAAAACTTTTTCAACGTCTCCCAAATGTTTCAAAGTGCTAACAACCCCCCAACGAAACCCAATTTCGCGACAAATGCTCAGGCATTCCTGCCGCAAAGCCAAGGCATGTTCAAAATCGCCCAACAAGTAAGCCACATTCCCACGATTATGCAAACTGCGCGCAATCCCAGCACGGTCACCCAGTTGGCAATACAACCTCTGACTTTCTTCCAGGTATTGCATTGTCTCGGTATGACGTGCTGCCCTCCCCGCCAAAATAGCCAAATTGCCCAAATTCTTGGCTATTCCCCAGCGATCCCCCAAAGAACGATACATGGTCAGACTTTCTTGATAATATCGTTCGGCCTCATCATACTGCCCTAACGAAAGCCCCACATGTCCTTGCAACAACAACGCCATTGCTTCCACATCCACACGCCCGCTCTCCCTGCTCAGATGCAATGCCTTATCCAACGCGTCCTGTGTTGCCTTGTAATCCTGCAAATCTAACAATGCCCGTCCACGCACCATCCAGGCATATCCGAGTCGTCCCCCTTGTAGCATCGGCAATGCTTGCTCTATGAGCGCAAGAGCCTTCGCATAATTCCCCAACTGCACCTCAAACACAGCCTGATAGCTCAACGCAACCGGAAACAACTTTGCGAACGCGTCTTTACTTGCCGCTGCCAAATCCGCAAAAATACGCTGACCTTCCACATACCAACTGCGCATTTCCAAAAAAAGAGCCAACCCGTCCACAGCCCGTTCAAGCGCACCCTCGTCTTGGTTTTCTATCGCCCATCGCCATGCAGCACGCACATTTTCCATCTCAACCGCAATCGAATCCAACACCAGCAATTGTTGATCACGCAACAGCAATGAATATTGTTCTCCCAGCCAAGACAAGTAAAACAACGCGTGATGGTGTGTTGCCTGCTCAAGTTTTTCAGGCTCCTCAACCAACTTCTCGTTTGCAAATTGCCGCACAAGGTTATGCAAATCCCATCTTCCATCGCCCGCGAACTGCACCAAGCCCCACTCCATCAAAGCTTGCAAATCTTGCTCCGTTGCTTCCGCCAACTGAACAGCTGCCAATTTTGTAAAACCGCCCTGGAAAACAGACAGCGCTTGCAACACCGCACGCAGATAAGGGGGTAGCAACCTCCACGAATGTTCAAACACAGCTCGCAAACTCCGATGTCGCGTCAGCGCATCGCGTTGACTCGCACTGACAAAGCCCAAATCCGCCTGCACCTGCTGAAAAATCTGTGCACAACTCAAGGAACGTGTCCAGCCTGCTGTCAGCTCAATTGCCAGGGGCGAGCCCTGCAACAACTTGCACACCTGCGCAACCACCTCGCGTTCGGCTTTCACATCCACCCCCACACGCCCGGCCACCTGTTCAAATAACGCAATTGCCTCCTCTGCCCCATCGCCCACATCCAAGCCCTCAACCCCCAAAACAATCTCTGAGCGCAATTTTAGGGGTGCGCGTGACGTAACAAGCAACTTCACCCCCGGCGCCTGCTGCAAGATCTGCCCAATCAACACCATCGCCTCATTTTGCGCCTGCTCATCAGCTGGCAACAAATGCTCATAATTGTCCAACACAATTAGCATCTCTTTACCACTCAAGAAATTGAGCATCTGCGGCACAAAATCGCCTGTGCCAAAGAAGCGATAGCCAATTACCTCGGCCAACACACTTGCAAGCAAACGGCTCTCCGCCACATCCGTCAACCCCACAAAATAAACCCCATCCGCAAACAAACCAACTTGCATTCGCAAAACTTCCAACGCCAAGCGCGTCTTTCCAATTCCACCCACACCCAAAAGCACCAACAACCGACAATTAGGATCCGCCATCAACGTCGAGAGCTCATCCAAGATCTTGCTTCGGCCAACAAATGCCAAGTCAGAATCTGGCAAATGTGGCTGCGGCACAACAGCAATTGCCGGTTGCACCGCATCACCACGACAAATGGCCTGATACAATCCCTGGAGCTCTTCCATTGGTTGAACGCCCATTTCGCGCCAAAGATAGCGACTCACGGCCCGATATTGCGCCAGGGCTGCTGAATTTTGCCCTTCAATCGCCAGCAAACGAATTAACAAAGCATGAGCGTGCTCATCCCAGGGTGCAATCCGCACCAATCTTTCCGCCAATTGCCGAGCCTGACCAAATTGCCCTCGACGCTGATAATAATCCGCCAAAAGCGTCAAAGCCTCTATGGCTTTTCGCTCGAATCGCTCGCGCTCAATCAGCAACCACTCCTCAAACAAATCACTCCCAGACAAAGAAATTCCGCTTAGCAGCGTACCTTCATACGCATCCACCACATGGATCAAAGCACGCACGTCCAAACGCTGACGGCCCAAAGATTCTCGCCGCGTTGCATACAAAGCTTTGTCTAAGTTTCTTTCAAAGCAGACTGCATCCGTCTCAATTGGGGCTTGCAGATTAAGTTGCACCTCTTCGCGCGTGATCTGAAGAAATGAGCTTTCCTCTGTTTCCCCCAATGCCTTACGCAATCCGGATAACGTCTGCCGCAAACTATGTGAGGCTTTTTCTTCCGACTGATCGCTCCATAGCAAAGCAGCCAAGCGAGCACGCGGCTGAGGTGTTGCCCCCTCTAAAGCCAAATAAGCCAACAACGCCTTAGACTTATCTGCATCCAGGCTAACAACCTTGCCATCCAATAGTAGGCGAAAGCCACCCAACAAAAAAAGCTGCAATCTTTTCATTAAACTATTATACAGAAAAGCATTGTTTTTTGACGTTCCTTTGACGCCATTTCTTATAATGGAACTATGAAACCACCTTATCACGCATTTATGCTACGCATTTGGCCAACGGACGAACAGCACTCCCAATGGCGTGCCTCTCTTGAAGATCCGCACACCCACCACATTCAAAACTTCAACACACTTGAGGATTTGTGCACTTACTTACAGCAAAAGCGCTTTCAAGAAAAGTCGCCACAAAAACCATTCAATCGCCAAGTCCCTTGACACTCATCTGCATTCGCCTCATAATTAACGCATGACCAGCAGAATCATCCGCTTACTGCTTTTCCTTGCCGCATTGCTATCGCTGGCATTTTTTCTCCCCACCCTAAGTCACACCCCCCCACAGCAACTGAACATCAGCGCTGCCCAGCCAGCACGCGAACTACCTGCCCCAACAGTCGTCCCCTTTGCCCAAACCCTTTCGGCAGCCAATGGCTGGAAAGCCCTTGCCCCCGGCATTGAATATCGTGAATGGATTCTGCCCGACCCTAACCGGGTATATGTCGCTCGGTTTGATCGCTTCTCTCCTGCCAACACCTTCATTGATAGCATTCTTAACAACGGCGCACTTCGGCGCGAATTTCAAACCATTCGCCAAAGCGCTGCATTGTATGAAGAAGCCATCAATGCCTGGCCGCTGCCCGAAAGCCCATCCGGAAACCGCACCCAGGTAGTCGTTGCCATCAATGGCTCTTTTGTGCAAAAGGATGGTTTGCCAGAAAATGGCCAAATTCAAGGCGGATGGTTGATCAAACCCTATCAAACTGCCTGGCTCGGCGGCAGCGGCAGCGGTTTCGTTTGGGGCCTAAACCGACAAGCCTTCATTGGCCTCTGCACAGATGCGCAGCCGCGCGAGCAGGTGATTGAATTTCCGGGCCTTGGTCTCAGCTTTCCACTCACACACATCAATTCCCCTACGCCTGGCGAAGCCGATGTTGCCCTCTACACCGCTCAATATGAAACCCGTACGCCAGCCGGCAGTCGCAGTGAAGTGCTTGTCTCACTCGATGCCCCCCTTGCACCCAACCCACGCGGCTACGTCATTGGCACCGTCACAGACGTTCACCCTTATCGCAGCGGCACCGTCATCCCTTTTGACCAAATTGTGCTT
>JAIWNK010000093.1 GCA_020216845.1 Anaerolinea sp.
TCATTCAATGCCCCGACATGGAAGGAACACCTAGAAAACCGCCTCAAACCCGGTGAAGGGCTATTCATTCGCTTAGCCCTGCATGACGTTGGCCCCGATTGCAAAACCCAGGGGCAACTCTCCTGGCAAAACCTATATGCCGGCATCGGTGGTGCGCAAGTCTTTCTGCGCGCTGGCAACTTCTACCCATATGAAGCAACCGGCGCCGTCAAACGACACCCTCGCACCGCCATTGCCCTCAACAATCAATACATTTATTTTGTCGTTGTAGATGGCCGCCGCGATGATTTCTCCGTTGGCATGACACTTGAAGAACTATCCAACTTCTTGGTCAGCGAACTGAAAGCCACCTGGGCCGTCAACCAAGATGGCGGTGGTTCTTCAACCATGATCGTCAATGGCCAACTGATGAACAACCCAAGCGATGCCTGCCCCAAAGGCACCCCTGTGACCTATTTTCGCGACACCACCATCCCAATGGGTTGCGAACGCCCCGTTGTGAATGGCCTCATCATGGCTTATGCCGCACCGCGCCAAAACTCCCCCAATCAACTTTCCGCCGGCCAAAATCTGAAAACAATCGGCGACACAAGTTTGCGTGTTGGCCCTGGCGATAATTACGCCGAATTCTTCTCGATTCCTGCCAAACAAACCGTTACCATTGTTGCTCATCCGCTCAATGGTGTGCTGGCCCGCCAAACTTACTGGTGGAAAGTAAGAGCCATCAAAAATGATGGCAGCAGCGTTGAAGGCTGGCTGCCTGAATACACCTTACAACTATCCCACTAACACCAAGGACCCTCATGCCCATTTCTGTATACAATCGAACATGGATTCTCGAAACCGAACACAGTGCCTATGTTTTCGGTCTCAATCGCGCCGGAATGCTAGTAAATTGTTTTTGGGGAAATCGTCTTCCCGCCCGACATGACTATCCCGAGCCACCCGATAGCAGTGGTTGGGCCTCATTTGATGGCCCCGCGCAATGCTTACCTGAAGAATACCCTTGCTACGGCGGAATGAGTTATCACGAGCCCTGCCTAAAAGCATGTTTCGCCGATGGCGTGCGCGACGTCCGACTTTCCTTTCAATCCGCCAGTCAAGCCGATGCTGAACACCTCGTCCTTCATCTGCATGATCCATACTATCCACTTGCTGTTGACCTGCATTACCGCCTGCACCCACAATGCGACATCCTCGAACGTTGGGCCGAGCTGCGCAACGAAGGCAATGCCATCATCCAAGTCGAGCGCGCCCTCTCGGCAGCCTGGCAACTACCTGGCCCATCCGCTCAACGCCTCAGCCATTTAAGCGGACGCTGGAATGACGAATTCAACCTGCACCGCCAACCCCTCACCCCCGGCGTCTTCCAACTTGAAAGCCGACGCATGTCCAGCAGTCATCAACACAACCCATGGTTTGCTCTGGATAACGGCTCTGCAACAGAAGAAAGCGGTCAGGTTTGGTTTGGCCTATTGAGCTGGAGCGGTAGCTGGAAGCTGCTAGCCGAAACCACCCCTTTTAGCAGCACCCGCCTGCTCATCGGCCTAAACGACTGGGATTTCTGCTGGCAATTGCACCCCGGCGAAACCTTCACCTGCCCGGTTTCTCTCGCTGGCTACACGCAAAACGGCTTTGGCGCGGCAAGCCGACTGTTGCACACACACCTACGCACCCAATTGCCCCACGCCCCTGCACTGCACAAAGTCCTTTACAACTCATGGGAAGCGACCCTCTTTGATGTCTCTGCGGAAGGACAAGCAAAGCTGGCCGAAATTGCCGCACAACTCGGCGTTGAGCGCTTTGTTATGGACGATGGTTGGTTCCTGGGCCGTCATCACGATGCCGCCGGCCTGGGCGACTGGAAACCCGACCCCACCAAGTTCCCTCATGGCCTCACCCCGCTTATTCGCCGCGTACACGACCTTGGCATGGATTTTGGCCTCTGGCTCGAGCCGGAAATGGTCAACCCCAATAGTGACCTGTACCGCGCTCACCCCGATTGGGTGTTGCATTATCCCACCCGACCGCGCACAACAGCTCGCAACCAACTGATGCTCAACCTGGCGCGCCCCGACGTGCAGGAATACCTGATCCAATCGCTCAGCAGCTTACTTTCCGAAAACGACATTGCCTTCATCAAATGGGACATGAACCGCAATGTCAGCGAAGCCGGTTGGCCGGATGCTCCCGGTGACCCCCGTCAGGTATGGGTAGAATACACCCGGGGTGTCTATCACGTCTGGAACACCCTGCGCACCCGCTTTCCAAACATTGTTTGGCAATCTTGCTCTGGAGGCGGTGGGCGCGCTGACGCCGGCATCTTACATCTCGCTGACCAAATTTGGCCCTCCGACAACACCTCCGCCCTGGCCCGGCTACGCATCCAAGAAGGCTTCTCACAAGCCTATCCGGCCAACACAATGGAAGCTTGGGTCACCGATGCCGATCGGCACCAACTTTCACTTGACTTCCGCTTCCACGTCAGCATGTGCGGCAGCCTGGGCATTGGCGGCAACCTGTTGGCATGGAGCACCGCCGAGCGCCTGACCGCCGCCCGTCACATTGCCCGCTATAAAGCCATCCGCCCCATTGTTCAGCTTGGCGACCTGTATCGGCTCAGGTCATTTGCTGCTGACGGCAACCCCGCCTTGCTCTATTTAGACCAAGACCGCGCGCACGGCGTCTTGTTTGCCTTTTGCACACGTGCAGATAACCCCGCTGCTCCCACGCCCATCTCCATTCGCCTCCAAGGCCTGCTCCCTGATGGATTATACATGATGGAAAGCCAACCCCTTGCCCGTTCCGGCGCTTCCTGGATGCAACAAGGCCTGACCCTGCCCCTTAAACCAGGCGAAAGCCTGCTGCTACAAATTGAGCGGGTTTAACAAACATTTCTCCAACAAAACGCTCCCCACCTGACCAAAAGGCGGGGAGCGTTTATCTTACCCCAACAGAAACACTACTTCACGCGCAGCATCTCAATCTGCGCAAAATCTTCAGGCGTCATCTCTTCCATTGCCTTGTTACTAGAAGGATACGTCCCCAACATTTGCGCCTGCGTCGGTTCCTCTCCTTCCGGCCAAACCAAATCCATCACTCGCGTGTGATTGGCATCGGCCTTGGCACCGCCAAAGCGCCATTGTGCAGCCGTTTCATTCACATCACGCACACGCCAAACCCCCGCCGAAGGATAACCTTCCTGCCCAAGAATAACCGCGGCATAAGCCCACTGTGTTGGGTCACCATCGCCAAACACCTCTTTGGGCACGCGCAACGTCACAGAACGCCCTGCTGGATCTACCACAATCTTGAAACTCGCCTCGGTAAACTGCACCGGCTCCTTGGTTGCAGCATCCGGCACCAGAATCTGCGGCGTCCAACCCTCAGCCCAAACCGCATACTCCCAGCCATAGCCCTGTTTCAAAGCGAGATTACGCCCCGGCAACAACATGCGCGCCCCTGTTCCCGCCCCAGGATCTTTATCCACATACACATCCAGGGTTTGCACAGCCAAATTGTTCGGCGAACCCCACGGGTTAGAAATCGGCCCAAACAGCGTAAACTTGAAGATGATATTCTTATCATCATAGGCCACGCGGAAAGACTTGATGTCAAACATCTTGCCCTGGAAGACACCATCGGTTGCATACGTATACGTACCCGGCCCATTATCATCCCCTTCCGGGTCATTCACTTCCAACACGGCGGTTGAAGTCCCCAAATCGGGCAAAATGACCTGCGCCGGGCCACCAACGGGCAACATCTGTGACCCAGGCTCGGCCACCACCACCAGACGAATCTCATCGCCCGTATCCATCTCGCCAAAATAGGCAAATGGGATGGCCATCTCCACCACATCACCACTCGCGGCAACCTGACCAACCATATCACCAGCCTGCCAGGCACTGTCTTTGGGCAGGTAAGCCTGCAACTGCGCGTCCTTGCCGTTCCACTCTAACAAATGCGTTGCCGCCAGGCCCAACAGCACCGGGGCTGCTGCCGCATCAGCAGAACGAACATAGGGCACACTGCTAGTTGCACGCGGGGCCACCAAATACAACCCTACCCGATCCACGCTTGCCGACAAATCCAGCTTGACATACAGATTCTTGGCATCCATCAAATATGCCAGGCCGCGAACCGGTGAGGTTACACCTTCCACAGCATAAGTTGCCGCGCCATCCCACTCTGCGCCACCAACGCCATCCAGCTTGGGTGTTGCCAGCCCCTGCAACGGCTGCGTTGCCGTTACCGGACGCGGCTGAATGATTGGCACATCCACAAAGCTCGGCACCGGCTCACCCAACGACACAAACACATTGCGCAACAGTGCCCGAAATCCCTTGTCAAAATAATCATCCTGCCCCGAATCCTGATCGGCGCCATACCACCAGAACCAATCCGAGCCCTCAGCAAGGTACATGTAATCTTGCGCCTGTGCAATTGCCTCAGGAGAAGCCTGTCGAACTTTGCTGATATCATATTTGGCCAGCACCTCGCGCGTCTGCCGCAAATATTCCCAAGCGGTTGTCTCTTCGCTTTCCCCAATCCAGGTATCATAGTTCGGGCTGAACCATGCCCCAGCAAACAAATTATCCAACGAACGCTGCTCCGGATACCAGGCCAGATACTGCGAAGGCGTCACCGTTTGCAGCGTTTTGCTCTCCGAAAGCAAACGGTAGAGATTGTTGAAAAACTCCTTGCCATCATTATCATAATTTTCCCAGGCGTTCTCGCCATCCAGAATAATGCTGACAACATGCGGCCCCGTAGCGTTTTGCTCTTTGAGCCGGGCACGAATATTCTCCAGGCGCTGAATCAAATCCTTGGCAGCCGCCTCGCCTGAAACACCGGAATAGGTAAAACCAACCTTATCAGAAATAACCCCATCGCGGAAGAAAACCGCCAGTTGGTTACCGCTTGCATCCTTGACGTAATAGGGGCGGTACAAATCATCCGCCTGCCGAACCGTATCTTTCGGGTCGCGCAGGAAGCTATCAATTCCCAACGACTTGGCAAGCACCGGCTCGCCCGTCGCCATCCATTGATAACCGCTCTTAATCACAAACGGCACCATCACTTGCGCAACTGAGCCTTCACCCGGCCACAGCCCGCGCGGCTTTTGCCCAAAATTTTCCTCATAGAGTTGCACACTGCGCTCCAAATGGGCGTTTGCATCCTGTGGATACGAAAACCGTTGCGGCGTTTCAGCACCGGGGTTGCCAATCTTGGCCAGGTTGGTATCAATCACCAACGGCAAAATTGGATGCGCATAGGGGGTTGTGATCACTTCAATTTGCCCGGCATCTTGTAATTTCTTATGCAAGGGCAACACTTCTTGAATGACCTGACGCGCCTTATCAAAAACGATCTTCTTGTCTTCCTCGCTGAAATTGCGTCCCTTTTCAACCAACGCGTTCAATGGCTTTTCTGCCAAAAAATCGGGGTCAAACCATGCCAGGTTAAACCACACCTGCAAATCGCGGTAATCCTGCTCGGTAAACTTCTCCAAAGCAGCATCAATCGCTTTGGCATCCGTTCCGCCGCGCAAATCCAGCAATTCCTGATAGCGCGGATAACGAGCAATGATTTTGCCCCAATTCACATCATAAAAACGCTGCAAGATAAACCGCTTCTCCTCTGTTGTCAATTGGTTGGCCGGCTTCTCCGCCATCACCCAATACAAATCTTTGGCGCCATTCTTGGCATAGTCTTCCAGCTGCCGAATCAGCACCGGCGTAATGTTAAACGTCACGTGCACATTCGGATACTTGGCCACCATCGAAGCCATGTCGTAGTAATCCTTAGTTGCATGAACACGCACCCAAGGACGGGTATAGACACCATTCTCATCCTTGTAATACAAGGGTTGATGCTGATGCCAAACAATGTTGACAAACAACACATCATCGGCATTCGCCGGCTTGGTCGGTGCTTTGGTGCCACAGGCACTCAACAGCATTGAAAGCAACACCAACACAGAAAGCAAAAAATTCAGCCGTTTCATCTCACGCTTCCTCCTGATCAGAAAAAGATTCAAGGCTGCGGGTGATCATAAATATACAGCCCACCCGTCGCCGTACCGATCCACAATCGTTTTTGCCCATCCAAAGCAAGGCTCAGCGGCTCTTGCCCCTGATAGCCCGAATTATTGGGTAAATACACCCGCCAGCGCTCCGCTTGTGCACCTGCGCGCCGATCCAGGCGAACCATCATACCGCCAGGTTCTGTTGGATAGCCAACGCCCAGCCAATACACATCCGGTTGCACTTCAACGATCTTGTGCACCGTGTTAAAGGGCAACTGCGAATTACTCGTACGATAAAAATTCCACTCCACCCCATCCCAAACGCCCAGCCCCCCGCCCAATGTTGCTGCCCACACCACCCCATGCGAATCAACCATCACATCGGCAACCCCGCCCCAGCCCAGCCCCAACGAGCGAAAATCAAACTGCTGCCAAGACCACTGCTCTTTTGTAAGATCCAACAACGTCACGCCATACAAGCTGCCAAACCACACCCGGCCATCTTCCGCCGCAATACAGAACACAGATTCATCCAGCAAACCTATCTCTCCTACAGGCAAAGCTGTCCAACTCGTGCCATCCCACATTGCGACACCAGTTGTTGCCCCAACCCACACCCGACCATCTGCGCTCTGCTCCAGTGCTAGCACTCGCCCCGGCCTTATCCCCATCTGCGCCATGTTAAAGGTTTGCCAATCAACACCGCCGCGCCAGTGCAACACACCATTGTCCGTCCCCACCCAAACCGTCCCATCTCGGCTCGCCAGGACAGTCAAAGCCTCAGTCCCATCCAGCCCTAGCTTGCCCAACTGCACGGTTTGCGCCCCCGTCCCCCACGGCGACCCAGCTTCGGGCTTCCACACCGCCAACCCATTGGCCGTTGCCAAATACACCGTTCCAACATCATTCACCGCCACATCATATACCTGATTAGAGGGCAACGGAGAAACATCCATCACAACTTGCAACCAACCCTGACGCAACACAGCCAGGTTGAACTCATACGCCACCTTACCAATCACAACCAAGAGCGAAAGCCCAAACACCAAAATCCAAAACAACCGCGGCGGACGCGGCAGCATCTCTTCCAAATAATTCCAATAACTCTCTTGCACACCAATCCACTTCACCACCCGCCGCACCAGTGTCGCTGCCAGCAGAGCCAGCGCCGGTGTCAAAACAATCGTATATTGTGGCCATTTTGTCGGCCAAACCAACAGCACCAACAGCCCCGTTCCTGCCCACACCAACGCCCATGGATATTTTTTCCCCCCCACACCAACGCCAAGCAACGCCAAAATTGCGACCAGCGTGTCGCTTGTCGGAAAGAAAAAAACCTGCGGGTGCCAGGGAACCTCAAAGAAAATCCACACAAACGGTTGATACCAGGGATACGCCGCACGCAGCACATCTGTGCCCTGCGCATACTGTGTATGGAAAAACAAGGATTGCCATAACCTGACAAAAGGGTCGCGCCACAAATAAGGATTCAGCAACCCAAAAATAACCAGAGCCAGCCCACCATATGCCAACAAGTGTATCCAACGCAAGCGCCCACGCCCCTCGCGCCACCAAACAAAAGCCAAAGTCACCACCGCCATGCCATACGTATATTTCCCCGCAATCGCCGCGCCAAACGATGCCGCCGAAAGTAACAACCACCACCAGCGTCGCGACGCCATCGGTTGTTGAATGCCACGTCGCAACGCCAAAACGGCCACAAGCGCCAGGAAGAGCGGCAAGGCCTCCAAATATGCCTGGCTGGTATATTTGATGGTCATCGAATGTGCCGCTAACAGCAACCCCGCCAGCGGGTCTAGCAACGCCACCAGCAACACCGTTAGCACACCGAATAGAGCTGAAATGCCCCGGTCAAAATATAACTGTGACATTTGCCCAAACTGCTCATCCATGAACCAATATGGCAAACTATATAGCAACTTGACCAGGGCCGGATGTTCGCGATTCTCGGCGTAATCAATCACCCCCGACCAATCCCCTGATTGCATCAAATGCGCATACTGCCGGCCTGCCGTCAAATAGACGGGTTCATCAAAATCCACTGGCAATTGCCACGCAGCCCAAGCGCGCAACAACGCTGCCAGCAGCACCACCAAAAGGACCGAATAGCTACGCCGCCACCCCTTCAGCCAGCGCCACTTGCTCCAACGGCTCTCTTCTTCCAAACTCACCTCTTTGTCAGCAGCAACACCAGGTTCGCTCCGGCCGGCAATTCTGCCACTGGCACATACTCGCTAAACCCACCTGCTTCAGACACGGTTAGCCGCGCGAATTTGCCTTCACCCAACAATGCCTTTGGCAGATAACTTCCCGGCTGCAACCCCGCATCAAGCGACAAGGCATAATCCGTTGCGGCTTCCTCGCCCAAATTCACCAAAATCAAAATCGCTTCCTCATCACTGACGCGTAAAGCTGCATATACCGCCTCGCTCTTGCTATTAACCTTCAGATATGCCCCACTGCGCAAAGCCGGGTGTGCCATGCGCAAGTGAATCAAATTGCGGTAATGCACATACAACGAATTAGGATCTTTGGCCTCATCCGCCACATTGCTCGTTTTGTAATCCGCATGAGGGAAGATCCAGGGCGTCCCTGTCGTAAAACCAGCGCCTGCTGCGCTACTCCATTGCATCGGCGTGCGCAATTGCTCGTCCGGCTTGGTGCCCGTCATACCAATCTCTTCACCATAATAAATAAATGGCGTTCCTGGCCCGGTCAGCAACAACGTCGCAGCATTACGTGCCCGCTCAGGCTTTTGCTGCACCTGTGACATGACCCGATTCATGTCATGATTGGTCAAAAAGGTTGCCAAATAGCTACTGCCAATCTGCTGATTGGAAGTAAAGACATTATAAGCCGGTTGAGCGCTCTTCCAATTGACCGCCTTGAGCAACCCCGTCGAAGCATCAAAATCGAACACCATATCCAGCGCACCGCTTTTGGGGTAACGAGCAGCCACATAACTACTATCCCACACCTCGCCAACCGCCATTGCATCAGGCCGAACCCCCTTGTAATAAGTCGTAAACTCCTTAAACCAGGCAATGCTTGCATCCGTGTTGACCTGCACCTGACCTTCCTCAATCAAGTGCCGCGCACCATCCACCCGAAACCCATCTACGCCAACATCCTCCAACCAAAAGCGCGCCACCTCTTTCATCTCAGCACCGACTGCCGGATTGCGATAGTTCAAATCGGGCATCCCCGACCAGAACACGCCATAATAATAATCTCCCTGCGGCGAACGATGCCACACTTCCTGTTGCCAGGGCCCCAAATACCCCGGATTCTCTGCCGACCAAATATACCAATCCCGATAAGGAGAATTAGGATTTTGCGCCTCAAGGAACCAGGGATGTTGAACCGAAGTGTGATTAACCACCAAATCCAAAATGACACGGATATTGCGTTTATGCGCCTCCTCCAACAGGCGGTTAAAATCATCCATCGTGCCATAATCGAAATTAACGGACTTATAGTCCGTTACATCATACCCATGATACGAAGGGGAAGGCATAATCGGCAACAGCCAAATACCCGTCACGCCCAAATCGTCCGTCGTTTTGGGATTGCCGTCATTCAAATAATCCAATTTCGCCGTGATGCCATTAAAATCGCCAATCCCATTGCCATCACTATCATAAAAACTGCGCACAAAAATTTGATAAAACACACCCTCGTTCCACCAAGGACCCTTATCAACATTTTGTACCGTTGCCGGACGACAACCACTCCATAACAAAACGCTCACAATCAAAGTCAAACCTGTTTGCATCCAACGTCTCATACAAAACCTTTCATCACGCCAAACGTCCCACCGAAAAACATCCGCCAGCCAAGGCCGGCATCCGCAGCCAGGCCCCCTCAGCCGGATTGCCCATCACACAGCCGGGTTCACTCACCAACAAGGCGCAAACATCACGAAAAGGCAGCTGCACCACTTGCTCC
>JAIWNK010000094.1 GCA_020216845.1 Anaerolinea sp.
ATCTCACTCAGGTTCAGCACAATCACCAAATCTTGCCCTTCCAAAGTGCGGCGATACACCAACACCTCCCCCTGTGCTGAAACAATTTCCTGTGCCCCGCGCCGCAAAGCCGACCATTCCTTGCGCAACGCCACCAACGAACGGTAAAAAGCCATCAGCCCCCGATCTGCTGTCTCCCAATTCATCGGCAAACGCGCTTCTTCGGGCACCCCCCGCGTCCCCTGCCGAACATCGCGTTCCTGACTCAACCCCGTTTCGGTACCATAATACACTACCGGCGCCCCGGGCAAAGTGAACTGACACAACGCCGCCAATCGCAAACGGCGAGCATCCCCACCCGCTGCCCACAAGAAGCGATTCATGTCATGGTTATCAAGAAAAGACGGGCGCGAAAATGTCTTCGGAAAATATGCATCATGCCGTTGCAAGAATTGCCCCAACCGATCAGCCTTCCACCGTCCAAAAGCCAATGACTGCCGCAACGCCTCCAACAACATGAAATCCAGGCATCCATCCAACCCACCCTCAAAAGTCAACTGCACATCCGGCGGGTCAACAACCTCACCAAACGTCCAACAATCCGGTTTGGCCTGCCGCGTTGCCTGCCGAAATGCAGCCCAAAAATCTGCCGAAGGGCCAATGGCATAATCCACCCGATAACCATCTACCCCAAACTCCAACCAATACACTGCTGCATCAAGCACATGCTGCCGCGCCGCCGGATTGCGCAGATTCAACTGCGGCAATTCACGCACACCAAAAAACGTCTCATAGTCATCCGGCCAGTGCGTAAAAGTATACCAATCCCGATATTGGCTATGCGCATTGCGGCAGGCGTCCTCAAACGTCCTATGCAACCACGACCAATGATTCGGCACAAAATCCAACAACACCCTCATCCCAAGCCCATGTGCCTTGTCCAGCAAAACCCGCAAATCCTCCTTGCTGCCCAGGCGCGGCTCCACTTCAAACAAATCTGTCGCATCATATCCATGATGCGATGGACTGGGGAAAATCGGTGTCAGCCACAACGTGTTGAACCCCAAATGTGCTACATGTCCCAGCCGTTCGGTGATCCCTTTCAGACTGCCGCCATAAAAACCCGCCGGCGTTTCTGGCTTCTGCCATACCCTGCCTTCCCCAGGCCAAAACCGATCTGGAAAAATCTGATACACCACCGCATCGCGCGACCATTCCGGCGGCGGCGAATCATCCACCCACATCGCCTCATACGCCCCCCCATCGGCAAAAACCTCTCCTGCCGCCGTTGAAAACGCACTCAGCCGATAACGCACCAGCGTTCCTGAGGGTTGCGCCGGAATCTGCCCACGGAACCGCCGAATATAGCCCCACAGCACCGTATCCCAGCTTTCATCCAGCACATCCAGCGTCAGCACATTGCCATTTTGCGCCACTCCGCCAGCCCCCACCGGATCGCTGCCATCCGTCGTCCAATATAACCACGCTCGCTCCCCCGGACAAGCCGGACCAACACTCAAAAACACATCTGTCGGCTTGCCGGGCACAGGCTGTCGCGGGGCGCGTTGATGTTGATGCGTCACACCCGCCCGCAAACCATCCACACGCGCCCGCCGCAGCGCATCTGTTGCCAATGTACCAAAAATGAAGTCGTCCATCACCCCTTCACACCGCCCAGCGTCAACCCCGATTCGAAGTAACGCTGCAGCGCCAAATACACCAGCAATGTCGGGATGACCACAATCACAGCCCCAGCAGCGAAGTATCCCCATGGCACACTCATGCTATTGGCCAGCGAATACAGTGCCGGTACAGCCAATTTCAGCTTATCCGGAGCAGGCACCAACACCGAAGCAAAGATAAAGTCACCCCACGAACCCATGAAAGCCAGAATCGCTGTCACAGCCAACGCCGGACGTGCCAGCGGCAGCGCAATCAGCAAAAAGGCCTGCACAGGCCCACACCCATCCAACATAGCCGCTTCTTCCAAATCAATCGGAATCGTATCAAAATAGCCCTTCAGGTTCCAGGTACAAAACACCAGTGTGCCAGTCGTATAAGCCAACACCAAACCCAAATGCTTGCCATACAAGCCAAGCGCCGTCAGCAACTGCGCCACAGCGACCAAGGACAACACGCCCGGAAAGGTAGAAAGCGCCAGCAACAAAATCAAAAATGCTTCACGCCCGCGGAATCGAAAACGTGACAGTGCAAACGCCGCTGAGGTTGAAATAATCAGCGAAAACACCGTCGCAGCCGCAGCAACCGTCAGGCTATTCTTCATCCAGGTTAAGAAGGGTCGCTCGAACAACATCACCTGATAGTTCTTCAAACTCGGCTCCAACGGCAAAAACATTCCCGGCAGGCTCAAGGTATACAGGCGTTCGCCTTCTCGCACCGAAGCCAAAATGGCAAACCAGACCGGGTAGAGGGCGAATAGCGTAGCCAGCACCAAAACAGAATACTGAAAGCCGCGCTTAGGCCACAGCACCGTCACCATTGCCGCAATCCCCAAAATCAGGAAAATCAACCGAGCAATGTAAAGACCTGCCGTAGGGGTAGGAACAAACGACAGCATCTTACTCTGTACGCTTGCCATAATCACCTGCACCAACAGCTCCAGTGCTGGCGGAATGAAGAAAGCCAATGATGATAACCGTGCCGGACGCCCCGACAAAACCGGTTGCTTCTTGCTAAAACGCCATAGCTTGCCCGTGATGAGCACCACCAAACCAATCCCCACAAACAGGATTTCCCAGGCCGTAAAAACTAGATTCCAGTTCATCTCATTGCCTCCATACCCCAGACGCTAGCGCGCCCCTTGTGTGACCTTGGTAATGCGCAGACTATACAACGTAGCCAGGAATAGCATGATGAAAATCATCACCGCAAATGCCGTTGCCCGTCCATAATTTGACACCTGATAAATCTGACGGTAGGCATATACCATCACCAATTCCGTCGCACCCGGTTTATCAGCTGCCAACTGCGGGCCACCGCCCGTCATTGCATACGCCGTCCCAAACATCTGGAAAGCCGTAATAGAAGTCAACACCAATGCGGGCATCACCGCCGGGCGAATCAACGGCAGCGTAATGCTCAGCAATTGCTGCCACCAATTTGCCCCATCCACATCTGCGGCCTCATACAATTCTCCCGGAATGGATTGCAAAGCCCCCAAGATGGAAACCATAAAGAACGGATACGAAAACCAAATATCCGCCAACACAATTGCAATCATCGCCGAAACAGGATTGTTCAGCCAAACCGGTCCTTCAACGTTGAATAAGGCACTCAAAATCTGATTGATCGTCCCCTGTTGGCGGAAGAAGAATTGCCACACCAACGCCAGCAAAATCGCCACAGCCGACGCACCCCACGGCACGAACAACGCCACCCGGAAGAACGTCCTGCCGCGCAAATCAGGTGTATTCAGCACCAACGCCAACACAAGCCCAATCACAAAGGTAAGCGGCACGCGCAGAATCACAAAAATGATTGTGCGCATCACCACAACGATGAAATCACCTGTATCAAGCAGCTGCCCAAACACCTTGCCAAAATTAACGATCAGCATCAGCAACACTGTCGCAAAAATGCCCCCCGCCCATACAACCCAACCTGGCACAGGGCGCATCAGCTGCTTCGAAAACCGGTTGTTCAAGCTATTGGCCACCACCAACGGCACAAAACACACCAATACTTGCACCAATGAAATCAATGCTTCGGGTGTGAACAACGTGCCCAACAGATCCGTATAGTTCTTGAAAATTGGGGTAATCGGGCGATACGGTTCAGCAACACCGACCGGAATATTGTCACGAAACGATGGCCAGCACAGCGGATCAAGCACCCCCGTCAAACCAGCTGTACAATCTGGATTGGGGCGAAATTTATTCCGATTGGTAAACGAAATGTAAATATTCAACGTGGTTGGGTAGATGTTGAAAATCAACACCGCCACAATTGTTGGGAATAGAAACATTAAAGCGGTCAATGACCTGCGACGCCCAGACCAGTTTGCCATCTTACGCTCCTCTCAAAAAACTCAGTTTGTGGCTTTTATCCCCTTACAAAAAAGCGGGGAGAGCCAGCCATCAGCTCTCCCCGCCCAAGCACAAATTACTTCATTTGCGCAACGGCATCTTCAGCAGCCTTTTGAGCCGCAGCCATTGCATCTGCCGGAGAAGCAGCGCCCTGCCAGATTGCCTGGCTGGCCTTGCCAACCGGATCCCACTGAGCTGAGGAGTAGGGCGAAGGAGACATCGGAACGCCCAGATTCAGCGCAGCACCAAAGCCAACCACTGCCGGCAGCTTCTGCACTTCAGGATCTTTCAAAGCAGCTGTTGCAGCCGGGATGGTCTTGTTGACCAACGAGAGCTTCTTCTGCACCTCAGCGCTGGTGAAGTACTTCATCACATCCAACGCGACATCGGTATTGCCACGATCCACTGCATTCTTGGTCAGCATGAGTGTCTTAATGCCAACGAACGGGCGACCCATGGGGATGATGCCGTAATTGACACCATCTTCCTCAACACCCGCGACCGCCCAGGGGCCAGTCCACCACATGCCAACTTTGCCTTCCTTCAACGCAGCCTTGCAGATATCGTAGCTGTTTTCAGCCAACGAAACATTCTTGAATTTGGCGAACCACTCCGCAGCCTTGATGGCTTCGGGGGCATTCAGGTTCGGCTTGCCAGTTTCGTCAATGTAATTGGGCAGGCCAAAGCCAAAGAAGATCGGCGACATGTGATACGCATCGCTGCCACCAAACGCCTGGTTGCAGACCAACACCTTGCCCGTATCCTTCTGGAAGGCTTCCGCCTTAGCATACAGATCATCAAAGTTTAGCGGATCGCTGGGCAGATACTTGTCAGAAACAACGTCTTTATTGTAGATCAGTGCAATGCCTTCCTGAGTCTCAGGCAGCGCCCAGATCTTGCCCTGCCACATGACGCCATTGATCGCCGCTGGCTCATAGGTGGCCTTGAGGAAGTCCATCGTGATGCCCTTATCATCCAGGTTCACGATATTGCCCTTCAGTGCCTGCTCGCCAATTTTGTCATTGGCCCAACCGATGATGTCGGGGCCTTCCCCAGCCGGAATGGCAACATTCAATGCATTCGCCACGTCTTCGGGCTTGGAAAGATCAATCTTGACATTCGGATGCGCAGCCGTATAGTCATTGAAAGCTGCCGTGATCGCGTCCAGATACTTGCCATCCCACTGATGCCAAATCTTGATCGTCACTTCCTTCGCAGCGGGTTCAGGCGTCTTCGTATTGCAAGCCGCAAGAACGAAAGTCGCAATCAGCACCAGGCTGATCAGCATCATCAACTTCTTAGACATCTTCTTCCTCCAGAACAGTTTATGTTTGAATTTGAATTTTTGATTGGTAGTTTGAGAAAACATATACACTGGGTCAACCAAAACAGATCGCTTTTTTTTGAAAAACCACCTCCTTTCCTAACAATCATCCAATACGACCGTGAGCGACAAACTATTATCATTTTATTCCATTCAAAGATTTTGTCAAGTTTACACGTGTCAGTTTGTCTAATCCGCTATCCGCGCGGTATAATAGCCCTCATGTCTAACCCAACCTGGCGTCTTTTGCTCACCCCACCGGCCACCGGTGCATGGAATATGGCCGTTGATGAAGCTATATTGGAATCCACAGGTAGCCAAAAAGCCCCACCTACGCTGCGCCTCTATGCCTGGCAACCGCCTTGCCTATCACTCGGCTATGCTCAATCCGCTAACGAAGTAGATTTTGCCGCCCTCAACCGCCTGGGCTGGCAAATCGTCCGTCGTCCAACCGGTGGTCGCGCCATTCTGCACACCGACGAACTGACCTACTCCGTCATCACCCCGCCAGATGACCCCATCATGGCTGGCGGCGTTTTGGAAAGCTATCGCCGCCTGGCACAAGCCCTGCTGCGCGCCCTCCACATCCTCGGACTACAAGCTGCTGCCGACGCGCGCTACCCTACAACCGACACCACCCCCAACGGCCCCGTCTGCTTCGAGGTCCCTTCCAATTATGAAATCACTGTTGCTGGCAAGAAATTACTTGGCAGTGCTCAAGCACGCCGCAGCCAAGGCATCTTGCAGCATGGTTCCTTTCCACTTCACGGCGACTTAACGCGCATCACACAGGCGCTCGTCTTTCCAGATGAAGAGGCCCGCCAACGTGCTGCCCAACGTCTGCTTGCCCATGCTGCCACCGCCGCAGACTACCTCACCCCACCGCCCACCTGGCAACAAGCCGCCCAGGCTTTTCAATCTGCCTTCGCCGAGACTCTTGGGCTCAACCTCGTCCCTGGTGAACTAAGCCCAGCAGAACATCAGCGCGCCCAAACCCTGCAAGCCGAAAAATACGCCGCAGATTCGTGGACAATGCGCCTCTAAAATCAAGGCTGCGGGGTTGCGTTTGGCTGCACAAAAATCACCGAAGGATAGCCCAATTGCCGGAATAGACGCATCAGATAATTTTCGGCATTAATCTGCGCCTGCGCTAAAATACCGTCATTCAAAGCCGCCTTCAAAATCTCACTTTCTGCCACCTGACGCGCCTGCGTCTCCAGATTCACATTTTGTTGTGCCAGCAATCCAGTCTGCCGATCAAAGACATACGACTTGTCATTATCCAACTCAGCCACAAATACTTCTGCTGAGGGTAACTTCACGTACAATGTTTCGCCCTGCAGCCACAAATCCTGGTCGCTAATCTTCGCCAAATCCACCCCAGCAATCACCCGTCCGTGCGCCACAAACAGCAAGCGATCCCCAAACAAGAACTCAAACGACCCTTGTCCCACCTCCGCGGTGATGACCTTCTCAACACTGTATTGGATCGTCTCCAGTCTCGCCAGCGATTGCACATCGTGAATGATTGTCACCGGGTCAGGAATGATGGTAGGCGTCGGGTTCAGCAAAGCATTCACCTGCGTTTGCAATTGATCATTGGCCTCACTCAACGGGTTTAGCGACCGGTCCATCATGCGGTTAACCATGCTCAACAACACCACTCCACCCACCAACAAAAGCAGCAACAGCACCAGAAACACCACTGCATTATTTCGGATACTTCTCATCTCTTCCTCCTTCTCAGCCAAAACTGACAACAAAACCTTGCACGCTTCAAGAAGCTAACCTCAAACCCGATTATAATAGAGTTTATGAATTTCCGTGTCCGTTGGTTGAAACACGCTTTGCCTGCAACGGTTGCGCTGCTGTTGGGCATATTGCTCAGCACCTGCCAGGCCACCCCCACGCCTCCCCCCACAGCCACACCAGCTATCAGCCCATCCCCAAGCCCCATGCCCTCGCCAACCCTGCCCCCGCTCGGACAATCAGGCAACCCAATTGTGTTTGGTTTCATCCTTCCCAACGGAGAACCATCGTCGCGCCCTGAGATCAACGAGATTGTCACCGCACTCACCAATCAAACCGGCTACCAGGTTCAAGCAGAAATTTTCCCCAATGAAGCCGAGTTGCTCGAATCCATGCGCACAGGACGTACCCACCTTGCATTTCTACAACCCCTCCCCTATCTCTATGCATCCGAGCAACGCATTGCTGATATCGCCTTACTCTCCAACCATTTTGGTGTCTATTTTTACGGCACGCAATTCATGGCCAACATCGAAAGTGGCTTTGTCGCCTATTATGACCCCAACACCGACCAAAGCAGCGCAGATGCCGCTACAGCCCTGCAACAACTAAGTGGCAAACGCCCCTGTTGGATCGAAAACGCTTCCATTTCCGGCTATCTGCTGCCCGCCAGCCTGCTCGCCAGCAATAATATTCCCTTCCCTAAAGGCGTGCTTACCCTCTCCCCCACCGCCTCCGTGCGCGCTCTTTACATCAAAGGCATCTGCGACTATGCGGCTACTTTTGCCATCTCCGGCGACCCCCGCACCTCACCTGCCATCCTCAATGACCTGCCCGATGCCCGTGAACGCATCATCGTCCTTTGGCGCAGCGATGCCATCATTCCCAACCTCGGCTTAGCTGTTCATCCGGCGCTCCCCGCTCAAATCCGTGCAGACCTGATTGACACCATGCAACAAATTGCCCGCAACAACACCGGAAAAGCAGTCCTGAGCCGCGCACTCGATTACGATATTCAAGACCTACGCATCGTGGATGACTCAATCTATGACCCAATTCGCCAGGCGCTTCAAGCGCTTTCGCTCAACCCGCAAGATTTCATTGGCCACTAAAATCCTGCAAAAGAGTGCCCGCATGTTCTTCCATATTTTGTTCTACCTTACGCTTGCAGCGCTCTTGATTTTTGGGCTTCCGCGTCTCATCACCGCCCTTTATGCTGCCTCGCGCACCTACACGGTCGAAACAACCCCCAACCGACAAGTAGCCATCGTCTTCGGTGCCGGCCTCAATCGAGATGGCAGCCCTTCGCCTGTGCTGCGCGACCGCGTGTTCACAGCTGCTCAACTATACTTTGCGGGCAAAGTCGAAAAGCTGCTCATGAGCGGCGACAATCGCTTCGTTTACTATAACGAACCTGCCGCCATGCGTGCCTATGCCCTGCAGCTCGGTGTCCCCGAACAAGATATCGTCCTGGACTACGCCGGCCGACGCACCTATGACACCTGTTACCGGGCTCAAGCAATTTTTGGCATCAATCAAGCCATCCTTGTCACTCAAAACTATCACCTGCCGCGCGCCCTGTTCACCTGCAACGCCCTTGGCCTGCCTGCCATTGGTGTCGCTGCAGACCAACGCACTTACCATCCTCGCTCCTATCGCCTTTGGCAAATTCGCGAAATCCCAGCTACCCTGGTCGCCTTTTGGGAAACAGGCATAAGCCATCCCCTACCTGTCCTTGGTCAGCCCGAGCCAATCTTCCCCAATCCATCCAAACATGAGGTACCATGAACCGTTCTGAAGCACTTTCCGTCGTTCAAACCTATGTCAAAAACCCCCACCTGATCCAGCACATGCTATCTGTAGAAGCAGCCATGCGTTTTTACGCCGAAAAGTTTGATCAGGATATTGAAACCTGGGGCATCACCGGCCTTTTGCATGATTTCGATTGGGAAATTCACCCCACCATTGAACAACACCCCCTCGCTGGAGCGCCCATTTTGCGTCAGCACAATGTTCCAGAAGAAATCGTGCGCGCCATCCTCTGTCACGCTGATCACACCGGGCTACCGCGTCAGACGCTGATGGAAAAAGCACTCTACGCCTGTGATGAAATCACCGGGCTGATTACCGCCGTTGCTCTCGTGCGCCCCTCCCGCTCCCTCTATGACCTAACCGCTTCCTCCGTCAAAAAGAAGTGGAAAGACCGCGCCTTTGCAGCCGGCGCCAACCGTGAGGAAATGGAAAAGGGGGCCGCCGAATTTGGGCTGCCCCTTTGGGAACACGTAGATAACGTCATCCTGGCAATGCGCAAAATTGCCCCTGAACTGGGTCTGGAAGGCACATTGACCGAGGCTTCTTAAGCAGCTTCACCCTTACGCGCTTTGCGCGTTGGCTTTTTCTCCGCCTCAGCTTCCACCGATTTCGGCTTTCTGCTCACCTTCTGTTTTGTCGTTGATTCTGCAGGTTTGCCTCTCGTCGCAGGCTTTTCGGCAGCTGATTTCTGAGCGGACTTTCGCGCCGTTGGCAACGCCTTCTCCTGCATCAGCGGCAGCTGTTTTGGCGCACGGCTCTTCGTCCGTCCAGCAGCTGTTGCTGGTTTTTTCGGCATCCAAAACGACAATCCATCTACCTGCACCGTTAAATGTATCAACGCATCCCCTTCCTTCAACGGCACAAGCTCCAGGCCCTTCCCCGCTCGTTTGCCCACTTCAATTTGGCCCATGCGCACCAACCGCGCCGCGGCCTGCTGGAAATGCACAATGCCTGTCTGCGTCGCCTCTCCCCCCATCAGACCAATCAACTTCACCCCGGAAGGCAGTTTGCAGCCAATCACACCTTGCCCGGCACGCCCCTGCAGCGGCAAATTCTCCATTTCGAACCGCCACCCCATCCCATTAGAAGC
>JAIWNK010000095.1 GCA_020216845.1 Anaerolinea sp.
CGCCAATAGCAAAGTCCCTTCTTGCACCCGCTCAGCCCCCAACACATGGTCCCCCGCCATCAGCTTTATCCCGTTGACGCCAGCTGCCAACAACCCCATTGGACGTACTTCTTGCCCCGCAAAACGGATCAACATACCATGCTCCGTCACCAACAGCAATTCCGTCTCATCCTGCGTCAACAGTACGCTTTGCAGCACATCTCCCGGATTCATCTTAACCAGCACAAACGCCTGCATCGAGGGCCCGGGCAGGTCGGTCGCAAGCGTCTTTTTCACCACCCCCTCTCGTGACACTGTCGTCACATAACAGGTTGGGCCATCCTCTGCAAAGGTCTGCGGCAAGGAAAACAGCCCCACCACTTCCTCTTCTGTTGTCAAAGCGCACACCTTGCTGACGGCCACTCCCTCAGCAAACGTTGCCGCCTCAGGAATCGCATGAACAGCAACTGCTGCTGCTCGCCCACTGCGCGTCACCAAATACAACGTATGATGGGTATTGGTGCGCAGCAAAGCCATCGGTGCCTGCCGCCCGCTGATGCGCGGCAGTTCATCCGCCTGGGTGCGCGCAATCACACCATCCGGCATCAACCCCACCCAAACGACCTGTGCCGGGGTTAAATCCGTTGCTGTCAGCAAATCTGCTGCCACTTCGCCTTCGCGCAACGCCACAATCTGCGTGCGCCGCCGATCCGCATATCGCTGCCGCATTTCCAGCAGCTCCGCCCGCACCACCTCGCGCATCTTCTTGGGCGATTTCAGCAACGCCTCCAATTCCTTGATCTGCGCCAGCAATTCTTTATATTCCTGTTCAATCTTCTTGCGTTCCAAAGCAGCCAACCGACGCAGCTGCATCTCCAAAATTGCCTGTGCCTGAAGCTCAGACAGCTTGAACCGCTTGATCAGTCGCTCCCGCGCCGTTTCCACATCCGGGGCATTGCGAATCGTAGCAATCACCTCATCTAACTGACTCAGCGCAATGCGCAACCCCTCCAAAATATGCAAACGCTGCCGCGCCCTGGCAAGGTCATATTCGCTGCGACGCCGCACCACTTCGAGCCGATGCTCCAAATACACCCGCAACGCCTGTTTCAATGACAAAAGACGCGGCTCCCCATTGACCAGCGCCAGCAAGCTAATGCTCAGCGTCGTCTCCAACGGCGTGCGCCGATAAAGCTGCCGCAAAATACCTTCACCATCCGCCGCCTGCTTCAGCTCAATCACCACGCGCATCCCCTGCCGATCCGATTCATCGCGCAAATCGGCAATCCCTTCCAACGTCCCCTCACGCACCAACTCAGCAATCCGCTCAATCAATGCTGCCTTATTTGTCTGATAAGGCAGCTCCGTGATGATCATCCGGTTGCGCCCTCGCCCCATTTCTTCAAAATGCACTCGCCCGCGCACCGTCACCCGTCCCCGCCCACTGCCGTAGGCGCTCAGCAAATCATTGCCCTGCTGATCCTGTAAAATAATTCCCCCGGTCGGCAAATCAGGTCCCTGAATGTACTGCACCAAATCACTCACGCTGATTTCTTCCAACCGCTCCCACTTCTCCAACATGAACCCCAACGCATCCACCACCTCGCCCAAATTGTGCGGCGGAATATTGGTCGCCATGCCGACAGCAATGCCACTTGCCCCATTCACCAACAAATTTGGCAATGCTGCTGGCAAAACCTCCGGCTCATCCAGCGTATCATCAAAATTGCGCACAAAATTGATCGTATCACGGTCAATTTGCGCTAACAAATCTACTGCAAACGGCATCAAGCGTGCCTCCGTATAGCGCATTGCCGCCGGCGGGTCGCCATCCACACTACCAAAGTTGCCCTGTCCATCCACCAAAGGGTAGCGCATACTAAACGTTTGTGCCAGGCGCGCCATTGCCTCATACACTGCCACATCGCCATGAGGATGATATTTACCCAATACCTCGCCAACAATACGCGCCGACTTTTTATAAGCCGCTTCAGAACGCAAGCCCATATCATGCATGGCATACAAAATCCGCCGCTGCACAGGTTTCAGACCATCGCGCGCATCCGGCAATGCCCGCGCCACAATCACGCTCATCGCATAATCCAGGTATGATTGCTGCATCTCCTGATCAATATCCACTTTACGCACCAATCCAATTTCCATCTTCCACACACTCCCAAAAAATGATACGTTCCGTGCTTGATTATAGCCCAGAATTACAAACAGCCCCTTCCACTTTCTGGAAGGGGCTGCCAACCTGCTTTACAACCATCCAACCTATTCAATCGGCTCGAGCAATTCTTGCCCCGTCTGCTCAGGTTGTGCAGACTGCCCAGACGCACCAGCGAATCGCCCAAACACAAACCCCGTGCCTGCGGGAATGAGCTTGCCGATGATCACGTTTTCCTTCAAGCCATACAATGGATCTTCTGCTGAGGCAATTGCCGCACCCGCCAACACCTTAATCGTGTGCTGGAAGGAGGACGCCGACAAGAACGAATCTGTGCTGAGCGAAGCCTTGGTCACACCCAACAACACCTCAGCATAGCGCGCCGGTTGCTTGCCTTCTGCAATCATGCGTTCATTCACGCGGCGAATTTCCAACCGATCCACCAAATCCATCGGCAGGTAGCCCGTATCGCCAGGGCGAATCACCTGCACACGTCCAAGCATCTTGCGCAACATCACCTCAAAGTGCTTGTCATGAATGTTCTGACCCTGTGAACGATACACCTTCTGAATTTCAGACAGCAAGTACATCTGACAGGCTTCGCGGCCTTTCAGCCTCAAAATGGTATGCGGATTCAAAGACCCTTCCGTCAGCGCCTGACCAACTTCAACGTGTTCATTGTCCTTGATCAGCAAGCGCGCCGTTGTTGGAATCTCATATTCTTCCGATTCGCGCTGTTCGTAAGAGACGATGACCTTTCGTCCCTCCACGCGCACGCGGCCATTGTGCTGCGCAACAATCGAAGCTTCTTCGTGAACCGCAATCGGGTCGTTCAGCGAAACCGTTGTTCCATCCTGCACCTTAATCTCCCAAGATTCAGGCACATCATACTCGTCGCTGACCATCTCGCTATGATCCACGCGCACCGTGCGCAAATCGGTATAACGATCTGACTGAATGATCTTCGCCGTACCAGCGATGCGGGTAATCACCGCCTCGCCCTTGGGAGCTCGCCGTGCCTCAAACAGCTCTTCCACGCGCGGCAGACCGGTCGTAATATCTCCACCTGCCGCCACACCCCCCGTGTGGAACGTGCGCAAGGTCAGCTGCGTGCCCGGCTCGCCAATCGATTCAGCCGCCACAATTCCAACGGCTGCCCCAGTCTCGACCAATCGTCCCCGACCGAGATCCATGCCATAGCAATGTGCACAAATGCCATGTTCCATTTCACAAGTCAATGGCGAGCGCACCTTGACTTCTGTAATGCCAGCCTTGATAATGCGGCGAACAAGCGCATGGTCAAGCATGTCGTTGTGCTCAGCCAACACCTCACCGGTCAAAGGATCAACGATCCGTGCCGCAGCCAAACGGCCATACAGGCGTGTCCCAAACGATTGCCCCGCCACATCATCGCTCTTGCGCAGCCAAATGCCTTCACGCGTGCCACAATCCACATCATTGATGATCATATCCTGGGCCACGTCCACCAGACGGCGCGTCAAATACCCGGCATCCGCAGTACGCAGCGCCGTATCCGCCAGACCCTTGCGAGAACCGTGTGTAGAGATAAAGTATTCCAGCGCCGTCAGCCCTTCGCGGAAATTCGACTGAATGGGCAAGCGAATGATGCGCCCTGCCGGGTCAGCCATCAAACCGCGCATTCCAGCCAACTGCGAAATTGGGCCAAAACCACCTTTCGTAGCGCCAGAGTTTGCCATCGTTGCCAGGTTGCCGGTTGGGTCCAAGTTACGACGCACCGCATCTGCCACCAGTTTGGTTGTCTGCTGCCAGATTTCAATCTGACGCTCATTGCGTTCCTGCTCCGTCAACAAACCACGGCGATAATCTCGCTCCAGCTTTTCCACATTGCGCTGCGCGTCGGCCAAAATTCCTTCCTTCTCAGCTGGCAAAGAAATATCAGCCACCGCCAAAGTCGAGCCAGAGCGCATTGCATACTCAAAGCCAATATCTTTGATGCTGTCTGCCACCACAGTCGTCACCGTGTCGCCGCAGATTTCGTACACCTCAGCAATCAAGTCCTTCACGCCACCCTTATCCAACACATGGTTCATAAATCTCACTTCGGGTGGCAGAATGCGATTGAACAAAACCCGACCAACCGTCGTCTCAAGCAACAAATGAATTGACTTATCCAGGCGATGGCCCTGCTCATCGTAATACGTATCCGCCAAGAAGCGAATATTGGCGTGTATATCTACCTGACCAAGCTCATAGGCCATCTCGACCTCATCCATGTTGGCAAACACCCGCCCATCCCCACGATGTGCATTCGTGTCGCTAACCGTCAGATAATATACACCCAACACCATGTCTTTCGAGGGACTGATGATTGGCTCACCATCTGCTGGTTTGAGCAAATTACGCGAAGAAAGCATCAACATGCGCGCTTCATTGACCGCCTTTTGCGAAAGCGGCACATGCACAGCCATCTGATCGCCATCAAAGTCCGCGTTGAAAGCGGTCGTCACAAGCGGGTGAAGCTCAATCGCCGACCCCTCCACGAGGATCGGTTCAAATGCCTGAATACCCAAGCGGTGCAGCGTTGGTGCACGGTTGAGCAAAACCGGGCGATCGCGGATCACCTCTTCCAGCACTTCCCACACTTCGGGCCGGTTGCGTTCGATGAAACGACGTGCGCCCTTCACATTCGCAGCATAATTGTGCTCCACAAGACGTGCAATCACGAATGGACGATACAATTCCAACGCCATCGTCTTCGGCAAACCGCACTGATAGAGCTTCAGCTTCGGCCCCACCACAATCACAGAACGGCCCGAATAATCCACGCGCTTGCCCAGCAAATTGCGGCGGAAGCGACCCTTCTTGCCCTTCAGCATATCGCTCAAAGACTTCAACTCACGTCGTCCGCGCCGTGAAAGTGCCTTGCCGCGTTGTGAATTATCTACCAATGAATCCACAGCCTCTTGCAGCATCCGTTTCTCGTTGCGCACAATCACATCTGGTGCGCCCAATTCCAACAACCGCTTCAAGCGATTATTGCGATTGATGACGCGCCGATACAAATCATTCAAATCAGAAGTCGCAAAGCGACCGCCATCCAATTGCACCATTGGCCGCAAATCGGGCGGAATGACCGGTAGCACCGTCAAAATCATCCATTCAGGACGATTGCCAGAACGACGGAACGATTCAACAACTTTCAGCCGTGTGGTCGCCTTCTTGCGCTTTTGCTTGCTCTTCGAGGTGCGCACTTCATGCCACAACTCTTCTGAAAGTTTATCCAAATCCAGCCGGCGCAAAATATCATAGAACGCCTCAGCACCCATATCGGCGCGGAACACCTGTCCCCAACGCGCCTTGAGTTCGCGGTAGCGGCTCTCGCTCAAGAACGTGAAAGGACGCAGATCTTGCAGTTCGTCGCGATAATGCGCATTTTGTCCTTGCGAAGCCTGAGATTGATCTTCCATCTGATTGCGCAACTGTTCCATCTCCAAATCAGCCGCAGCGCGCAATTCCGCCACATTCATCTTAATCTGTTCAAGCTCGCGATCAATCTCGCCCTTCAGCTCCGCTTCCAATTCTTCCAAACGACGCTTAACAACTTTTTGCACTCGCGCAATGTGCTGCGCCGTGATCACTTCGCCCGCCTCTGCCACCACCTCTTTGGCCGCCTCAAAAACCAGCTGTGTGCGTATCGGCGAACCAAGAGCATCCTGCAAACGTCGCTCCAACGACTGCCCTTCCTGAATCACAGGCTCCAGACGAGCAGCAATCTGTTCATCGCGCCGCGTTTCAATTTCAGCCTTGCGTTGCTGCAATTCAGCAATTTTACGGTCGCGTGTCTGCTTCACTTCAAGAATTTTGGCATTGATCTGCGCAGCCTGCTCACGCTCCGAAACACTAATTTCATCTTCCAAACGCTTCTGCGCCTTCTGTCGTGCTTCCTCATCCACATACGTCACAATATACTGCGCAAAATACAACACCCGATCCAAATTACGGCGTGAGATATCCAACAACTGCCCCAAGTACGAGGGAATGCGCCGCGTATACCAGATATGCGCCACCGGCGTTGCAAGCTCAATATGCCCCATTCGTTCACGGCGCACCGAAGCACGTGTCACTTCCACGCCGCACTTATCGCAAATAATTCCTTTATAGCGCGGGTTCTTATACTTACCACAGTAGCACTGATAATCTCTGGTTGGGCCAAAAATAGCTTCACAAAACAAACCATCTTTCTCTGGCCTTAAACGCCGGTAGTTAATTGTCTCCGGCTTCAGCACCTCGCCATACGACCAGCTCCGAATCGTATCCGGCGAAGCCAGGTTGATACGCAATGCAACTAAACTCTTGGTTTCCACGATCCGACCTCCTCACAAACAGCAACCTGGTATAACTTGGTTTAAGCAAACAATGCGCAAGGGGTAAACCCTGCGCGAGTACGACTTAGGGGCAAATAACAGCAATCATGCAAATGAGCATTATACCACAAAACTTTGTTTTGTTATGGGTTCTTTTTTATTTTTGTGTGGCATTTTCTGAACGGCGCAACGGGATTTCCATGAAGAACGAGCTGCCCTTCCCCAGTTGACTTTCAACCCACACCCGTCCCCCGTGTCGCTCTGCAATCGATTTAACAATCGCCAGCCCTAAACCAGTGCCACGTTGTTGATATGCTTCACGTCGTCCACTGCGATAGAACTTCTCGAACAAACGCGGCAAATCGAGTGGTGCAACCCCAATCCCTGTATCTTGAACCTCAAACATTACCCGCTCATCATCCACGCTCAACCGCACCCACACTTGCCCACCAACCGGCGTATACTTGATCGCATTCTCAACCAGGTTATACAACGCCTGATGCAACAAAGCAGGGTCTGCCTGCAACATCACCTTATTGGAAAGCCCCTCACTCAGCAACTGCAAATTCTTCTGCGTCGCCTGCGGCATCAACGAACCAATCACCTGCTCCACCACTTCGCAAACATTTGTCAATTCCAGCCGCAAATCAATTCCCGCCTCAATGCGCCCCAAATCCAACAGGTTATTCACCAGGCGCGACATATTATCCACCCCCAAAATCATCTTTTGCACATAAGCCTTCTGCTGATCATTCATCTCCCCCACCATCTGCAACATCGTTGCATAGCCACGCATCAATGTCAATGGCGAGCGCAAATCGTGGCTAACCGTCGCCACAAAATCTGATTTCAGCGTATCCAGCTCCTTAAAATGTGTAATGTCTCGCATCATGCAAATCCGACCAAACTGTCGCGCCCCCCCTGCTTCGGCATTCTCCTGAATCACAGGAGCCACACTGACGTAATAAATCCGTCCATTGCCAAGGTGAATCTCGCGCGACGCAATCCCACCCTCCAACGGGGACATCAGCATGTTTTTCAAATCCGCATGAGCAATCACTTCTTCCACACTGCGCCCAATCACAGCGGTCGCAATCAACCCAGGTAACTGCACCGCTGCCGGGTTCAGCAAGAACAAACAATTCTGTTTATCGAACACCAACACCGGGTCAGGCGTAGAAGACAAAACAGCTTCCAAACGCTGCCGGCCAATTTCTGCCGTTGTGTATAGGTGAGAATTGGCCGCCGCCAAAGCAACCTCACCCGCCAACGTACTCAAGAAGCGAACCTCTTCTTCGTCAAAATTGCGTGCCTGTTGATACGCCACCCACAGCGCGCCATAATACGTATTTTCATGATAAATTGGCACCGCCAATACAGCCCCCGGTTGCGAACGCCCCGGCAGAACGTTTAACCGGCGAATGCGCGCCAGATTAGGGATGGAAACAACCGACTTCTGTCGCGTCAAATCAAAAATCTGACCGTCCAAATAGGCATATTCTTCCGACGCATCGCCAACCCCAACCGAGACCCATTCATTGCCTTCCAGGCTCATTGTAACATCGCGAATCAAAACAACCCGCGCCGCAGCTGCCTGATCCGCACACGCCGCTTCCAACACCGGACGCACGGCCTCCGTCACATCCAGGTTGGCCGCCACGCTCTGACTAACCACCAACAAACGATTTAATTCCTCCAGGCGCGCCCGCAGACTCACGCGCATTTTCTCAAATGCCGCTGCCAAACGTCCAACTTCATCTACCCCCGTCACCGCCACAGGGGTTTCCAGTTTTCCACGCGCCATTTCCGCCGACTGCTCTGAAAGCTTTTGCAACGACGCTGTCACTGACCGCAAGCTCAATCGCAGCCCCACAAAAGCAATCGCCACCACCCCAACCAAAATGACCAACAACGGAACTGCGATATTCAAGGCCAGCTGTTGCGCAAGTTCCGCCGGAACACTGACCACTACCCCCCAGGGCTTGCCACTTCCCGGACGGTAATATACCAGCTGACGCGTGCCAGTCGCCGACACATCATCATAAAACGCCTCTTGTTCTGTCAGGCGACCAATATACGTACTCATCACCAGCGCCCCGCTACTAGAAGACGTATGATACAAAATATGCTGATTCTCATCCAGGATGACACCTTCACCACCCAAATCTGCAATTGCCTGCAAAGCCTGAATGGTAGACTGTGTAAACGGATTGCTGTTCAGGTCAGTGCGTCCAAGCAAAACCCCTACCACCTGCCCATTGTCGTCGCGAATCGAGGCGATGAATGAAACCTGCGCCGTGTTTTCTCCAGGCCAGGGCGGAACCGTCACCGTTTGTGCCGGAATGCCTTTCAGCGCCAACTGAATAGCAACCCGCTCTTCCTCCGTTGGCCGAATCTGCTCAAACAATGCCACCGGGTAGCCGCCAATAGACACGCCCTGCGCGTCAAACAGACTCAGCTGCCTGAAAAATGGCACAGAGCGCAAATGATTCGAAAGCGCCTGTATGCGCGCCGCCTCATCTAACTGAACAAGATCGGGTTGCGCAATTTTCAGCGTCAGACTCTGTCCCGTCTCCAGGAAATAAGGCAAACTATCGGTTGAAAGGCGCGCCGCACTTGCCAAACGGTCTTCAATCATCCGCCTTGCTGCCGCCCCTGCCACTGCCCAATCTGCCACAGTCAACACCAACGCCAAAGCAACCACCACAATGAAAATGCCATACAGAAGGCGCTGCTCAAGGCTACTTTCACCCGGTGAAGGCTGCAAGCTCACAGGCCGATACCAAATATCCTCTTTCCGTCGGACGGAAAGCGAATACACCAGGCTTGCCACCCCACCCGCTATCAGCAATTCCAGCACCCGAGCCCCCGCCTGCAACCATACCTGCGTCAGCGCATAATCCAGGCGCACTGCCAGGCCGCCATTTGTTGAGAAAAACACCACCAACATATGCAGCGGAACGCTCAGCAGTGACACAAACCCCGCGGCTACAAATGGCTGTCGCAAAGCACGGTAAAAGCGCGTGCGATAGGGTTGCCGCACTGCAACCGCATAGAACAGCCCCAGCAAGCCAATCTCCAGTGGCGTAAACAAGGTGTGTGTGCGGAACAACGCCAGCAACACCCCGCTTAAAAACGCCAATATCACTGCCGGCACCAACCCCAACATTCCCGCAGCCAGCACCCACGGCAACGCAAACAGGAAAATCAGCACAGGGGCGCTCAACTCCGTCAACATGTACGGCAAAGGTATTGCTGCTTCTCCAGGCAGTTGCACCGCCAAAAACAAACTCGTCAAGGGCAACAACAATATGAAAGCAGCAAACAACAGCCACTGATTGCTGTGTCGCAAATTTATGGGCTGCCACCAACGCCATAGCCCAACTGCAAACCCGCCTAACATTAATAACAAACCCACCCATCCCAACAGATGATATGGCCAGTCTAAAAATGGAATATCATTAAGCAATGTGATGAACGGGTTCATACAAGTTGATTATAGCAT
>JAIWNK010000096.1 GCA_020216845.1 Anaerolinea sp.
GCAACACCAAAGCCACCGGGGCCGTGTTAACCTTGGAAGCTGCCGCCATCCCCAAGGCCACCCCAAACCCAACATACGGCCCAATTTTCTTCAACCACGCCGCAAAGCTCCACGGCTCTAACTCCTGTTCCGCTTCGGGCAAAGGCGTCGTCATCACAATGACCGCAAAGTACAGTGCCAGATACGTGAACAAATTAGAAAACGTATCTACCGTAAAGAAATGTGCCAATTGAATTTGCAACACTGCCGCTGCTTCAAACGCCAGCACCAGTAGCCCCAAACGCGTCTTACGATACAATCGCATAGCAATCAAAAACGCCAGCATCACGGTTAAAAAGTCCGCCGCAGCCGACAAAATGCGCCCCATCAGATAAATCTGCCCATACCCTGTCATGTTGAACCACCCCGCCATATAGCGCACAATGAACAGCGGTAGGGTGCCATACACATAAAAACCATAGCCAACATTATTGGGGTTAAGCGTGGAAAGTGATGTGTTGAAATACTGACTGAGTGGCACCGGGCGAATAGCATCCACCACCATCGTCAAAAACCGCTCATCTGGGTGAACATGCTGTCCTGCGTCCCAATCCACGCCGGTGAAGCGGAAATATGCTCCAGCTGCCAAAATCAACACCAGCAAAAGGTAAGGAAGCAAATGAAACTGCGGGCGCTTTACAACCGCTTTTTCTGGGTCTGCCTGCAATTGTTCGTGCATCTCGTTCATTGCGTTGCTCCTAAGGCTGTGTCACCATGGTTGGCGGAACAAAGAACAACAAAAAGTCTTTGCCCTGCACCGGCGAGTCATAATTGTACAATACCCCTTGCGGATACAACTCACGCAGAGCAATTACATCCGCCATATCATTCGGATTGATCATAAACAGCTTGGCGCGCGTATCCAACAGCGTATCCTGGAAATGTTCCGGCCAGAGCGCATAATCCTTGGTCGGATACCCGGCAGCAATCCCAATCAGGCGCGAATCAACCCAATGAGGATATGCGACCAAATAGGTTGTATCGGTACTGCCGACCGATTCAGCAAAAGCGCGCGCCAGGTTGCCCATCTCCGACGTGTTCCAAGACGAAACATCATACACCTTGGCATATTGGTTGAACACCATATCATAGTTTTGCAAAGAGGATAAAAGCAGCAACACAGCTGCCAATGCCCATGCAAAGCGCTTGCCCCACTTGCGACCCAAGCCTTCCAACGCGCGCATCATCGCATCAAGCGCATACCCAACGAACAAAAAGGTCGGAATGATCGCTGCTGCTGTTCGATTCAGACACGGGTTTTCAGCTGGAAAGGCCAGCGACAAAATCGAAGGCATCAACAAAACCGGCACCGAAAGCAGCATGAACAAATCCACCCAATGCCGTTGCCGCAGGTAACGTGCCAGCAACAGCAATGCCCCCAGGTGAAACAGCGCCCCCGAAACCACATCCAGAATCGGACGATGCGTAATTGAAATGACCCACACCTCACCATTGTCCCAGGCGAACATCGTCAATGCACGCCAAAGATTATTCAAGAAAATCAGCCAGGGATTGCCCTGCAAAGGTTGCTCAACATCACCCAGGCGCGTCAGGGCACGAAACGCCACCATCTGCGGGTTATCCAGGGTATAGCGCAACAACGGCAAAAAGATTACAAACGAAACCAGAGCAACGGCCACCCATCCAAGCCCTGTTGCTCGCCGTTCCGCAGCGGCTACCGCCCGCACATCAATCGGTGAACTTTCACTCTCCTCGGACTGCGCAGCTTCTTTCGCCAGTTTTCGCGCATGAAGCCAATACAGCACAACCCCCAGCGTCAGCAAAATCGGCACCATGCGCGAGGGAGAGTATCCATGCAGGCCTAGCCCGAGGAAAATACCCGCCCAGATGAAATCACGCTGCCGTTTCAGTCGCATTCCACGCAAAAAGTAATACAACGTAGGGGCGTAGAAAAACGGGTACAGCGTAAAACGCAACGCAATGCGCGAAATCAAATTTGGCCAATAGGCAACCCCGGCAAAGCCCATCGCCAGCAAGCCCACCCGTTTGCTGCCAAGCTCCTTACCAATCAAATACAAATAAGGTAGGGTCAACACCCCCAAAATCACCGTGCCAAGCTTCAGGCTCAAGAAACTGATTCCCTGCCCAAACAACAACACCATCAGCGCCGTCCAATAAAATTGGAAGAACTCGCGCCCCGTGTTCCTCGGAAAATAGGTGTTGTATTGTCCATTCAGCACATCATACACATCCAGCAACTTTTCCGCATGATCGCTCACCATTTGTGATGGCACCGTCTCCAACCGATAAAAACGGAAGAAGATCCCCAGCGCCAATACTGCTAGCCAGAGAAGCGTCTGCCAAGAAAAACGCACCGTCCACTGCCCGCGCCGCAGCCCCTCCCAGGCCTGTCGCAGCCATGTTCCCAGTCGGCCTTCGCCCGGTTGCCACAATGCGCCAATTGCACACAGCAACGCCGCCGCCCAAAGCAACAAGTTGGTTGCATTGAACACATACTCCCCGGTAGCCCGATTGCCAAAAGCAAGCAAAGCCAATGCCGAAAAGAAAACCGTGCCGGCAATCCAGATCAACCGCGCAACCGGCATCCGCTGCCCGTCCGCCGCAGGTAGCTGTTCTGACCGCTTCCAACCCAAAGCCATCTTCAAATGAGCGGGCAGATCAAATTCCTTGCCCAACCAACCCCACAACAAAAACAAGCCCGCCGCAAGATAGCCCAATACCCCCCACAAACTTGTGCGATTCGGGCGCGGCTCTAAGGAAAACTGCGCCAACAGCGCCAAAGCCAGCGCCAGCAAAGTCCGCCAGGGAAATGGGGTTGCCGGTGCCACTACATGCGGCGCCTCTGATACAGGCAATGCTTCCACTTCAACCGATACGGATTCTTCGCCTGCATGCTGCTCTGGCAATTGAATTCGTTTGCCACGCAGCCATGCTTTCACAAAATCAAGCACACTTGGTTCAGGATCCATCATTCCGTCACTCCATCC
This sequence comes from Anaerolinea sp., assembly GCA_020216845.1. Classification (GTDB taxonomy): domain Bacteria; phylum Chloroflexota; class Anaerolineae; order Anaerolineales; family Anaerolineaceae; genus JAIWNK01. The sequence continues at coordinate 3,009 of JAIWNK010000096.1, forward strand.
ATGCGAACAGCGCGCAGATATCCAATCTCTTTGTATACCGGGTTGTCAAACGCCTCCACCCGATAACCATGCGCTTGCAAGAATCGGCTCAAATCATCATGCTGATAGGCCGCTACGCCATCATGATATTCCATCACAATCCGCTCAATTTTACCCAACCATTGCGGGTCCGATTTCATCAAAATATCATACTCGGCACCTTCGCAATCCAACTTCAACAAATTACAGCGTTCCATCCCCGTCCGTTCAAACACCTCGGCCAATGACCAACAGGCAACCCGCAACTGCTCTTGTCCAGCAGCTGCGTCCGCACGGCTTTGGAACTGCAACGGCTCACCACCCGAAAGATCCAGCGTCAGGCTCCCCGTCTGACTTGCCACCGCAACCGGGAACATCTCAACCACATCCACATGATTAAGACGCACATTTTCTTGCAACAGGGCAAACGACTGCGGAAACGGCTCAAACGCCAAAACCCGTCCGGCGCCCTGCTGTGCTGCAAACATAGTAAACTCGCCAATACCCGCGCCGATATCCACCACCGTCCAACCCGGTTGCACTGCGTAGCCACAAGTCTCATAAAATCGGTCCAGCAGCGCCTCTTTCACGCTCCAAATATCCATGCCACTGCGCACACGCATTTGCACCATCGGCACCGTGCGCAATCGCAACACCGGCCCACCCGTTGGAATGGTGGTGCGCGAGAGGAACAAACCGGTCATGCGCCAGGGTTGCTGCACCCCTGTCAACAATCGTCCGATTGAACGCAAGTAATACCAAAAGAAGCCAGGCCGACGATGCATTTCAGCTTTTCCTCCGTACAATATAGAAGGTACAAACGCCCAATGGATGTTCCGGTTCAGCTTCATAGTGCGGACGCGTAATGGCCTGCGTCAAGATCAGGTTCCAAGGCCTCGCCACCAAAATCCAACGTCCGGTCAATTTTCTCGCCACCAAAGCCGGCAAGCCAAATGCATGGCCCCATTCCAACACCGCCAAAGCCTGCGGCGAAAAATAGTGCCACCAACGCACCACTTCAAACCCAGCCTTTTCGAGCCGTTCTGTCCACACCTCAGGCGAATCAAGGTGTTGATGACGTGCAATCCGGTCAAAAAAACGCCGGTAAGCGTCAGCCACCCCATGCAGCCCCAGGCGATCCAACGCCCGCGCCACGCTTAATTGCGGGTCAAATTGATGGTTGGGCACACAAAAGGCAAACTGTGCTCCAGGGCGCAACACCCGCGCAACCTCCGCCAACACCGGTTCAAGGTCAGGGATATGCTCCAAAACCGAATTGCTGATTGCACTCGCAAAATATCCATCCGGAAAAGGAATGCGCGCCCCCTCGCTTTGCACTGTCTGCACATAACAGCCACGCCGCTCTGCCTCACGCAGCGGCCCTGTCCACGGGTCCAAACCGACCTCCAACTTACGGTCGAAGGTAACGCTGGCAAAATGCCCATCACCACACCCCAAATCCAAGGTTGGCGAAGGCAGGTCTATTTCTTCATAAAAACGCCCTTCCACTGCCCGCAACAAACCGCGGAAATAGGGCATAGAGGAAATTTGTAACCACAAATAATCTTTTTTCATCAACCAGCCCTTCCAACTTGTCCTTGTCTGTTTGCCTCAGCCAATTCATAAAAAAGCGCTTCATACTGCCCGGCAACTGTCTGCGGAGCAAAACGCTGTCGCACCATCGCCACGTCCCCTGCAAAAGCCTGCGGCTGATCCAACACACGCAACATCGCCTGCGCCAACGCGTCTGCATCCATTGGCGGCACAATCAACCCCATGCCCGTACTTTGCACCGGCTGACGCACCCCCGGCAAATCAGAAGCGACCACCGGCGTTCCACTCATCATCGCCTCAACCTGCACCATGCCAAACGACTCGGTCGCATTGATGCTTGGCAAAACCGTCAATCGGCACACATGATAAAATGCGGCCAAATCTTGCGGTGTCAACACCCCCAAAAAACGCCAGGCAGTTCCCAAACGTTCAATTCCCGGTTGCAAACGTTGCGCATACGCTTCTTCCCCCAGCACATTCTGATACTGTCCCACGAACAACAGCTGCGCTTGCGGGTAACGCTCCAAAACTTTCGGCATGGCCTCCACCACATATTCAGCGCCCTTTTCGGTTGCAAGGCGCGCCACCATGCCAATCACCGGGCGGTTAGCCTCAATATGATAACGCTCACAAAAAGATTGCACATCCTGCTCAGAAACCGTTGGCAACTCTGCCGGCGGCGGAATGACCATCACCTTGGCAAGACGATGTTTCAGAAACTGCGACTGTTCTGCATAATCGCGCGTGTTGGTCACAATCACTTGTGCCGCGGCGCTGGAGATGCGGTTCGCAAAATGCGAAGCCTGATTGGCCAACCAATGGATCGCCCCTTTGGGCAAATGCAAATCGCAATGGTAGGTCAGCACCACCGGACGCCCAATCGCACGCGCCAACAATGCAATTGGGGCTGCATCCAACTGCGGCACATGCAAATTAACCACGTCGGCCTGCCGGATCAAACGCACCGCCCAAAACGGCATCTGCGGCATCAACACGCCTTTGCTAACGCGCATCAACACCCACGGTCGCACCACCTGTACCCCATTTTGCATCTCCACTGCCGGCATTTTGGGGTCAAAACGCGAGGTTAACACCGTTACCTGATGACCGCGCGCCACCAAGGCACGTGCCAGGCGCTCGGTATAAATTGTCAGCCCCGAATAATGTGGGCGATAATAGGTGAGAGCAATCAGAATGCGCAAACCGTCGTTACTCCTCTTCAAGACGCAAAACGGCCATAAAAGCCTCTTGCGGAATTTCGACACTCCCCACCATCTTCATTCGGCGCTTGCCTTTCTTTTGCTTTTCCAGCAGCTTGCGCTTGCGCGTGATGTCACCACCATAGCACTTCGCCAACACATCCTTGCGCAGCGCTTTGATGTTCGCCCGCGAAATCACCCGCCCACCGGCTGAAGCTTGCACCGCCACATCAAACAATTGCCGTGGAATCAGTTCTTTCAGTTTTGTGACCAGGCGCTGACCTTTGTGATACGCGTCTTCCTTATGCACAATCGCCGCCAATGCATCCACTGCTTCGCCCCCAACCAAAACTTCCAGCTTGACCAAATTTCCCGGACGATATTCAGCGAAGGAATAATCCATCGAAGCATAGCCACGCGTGCGCGACTTGAGATCGTCAAAGAAATCTACAATCAGCTCCGAGAGCGGAATTTCAAACCCCAATTGCACCCGATTGGGCGCCGGATACTCCTGACTCTTGAACACCCCGCGCCGTTTTGTCACCAATTCCATCACCGTCCCAAAAAATTCGGTCGGCGTAAAAATCTCCAGATTCATCCACGGCTCGCGCACTTCCTTGATCTTCGACTCATCCGGCAAAGCCACCGGCGAATCAATCGTCAACACTTCGCCGGTCAACAATTCTACCTCGTACTCTACCGAGGGCGCGGTAACAACAATATCCAGGTCGTATTCTCGTTCCAGGCGCTCTTGAATGATCTCCATATGGAAGAGCCCCAAGAAACCACACCGAAACCCAAAATTAAGCGCCTGCGAGGTCTCCAGTTGATAGGTCAGCGCCGCGTCGTTTAGCTGTAATTTCTCCAGCGCCTCTTTCAAGTCGGGGTAATCCTCGCCTTCCACCGGATAAATGCCAGCAAACACCATCGGTTTAGGGTGCAAATAACCTGGCAACGGTTCCGGTGCCGGATTTTGCGCCTGTGTAATCGTATCTCCCACGCGACACTCGCTCACCGTCTTCAATCCAGTTGCCACATAGCCCACGTCTCCGGCCAACAACTGCTCCACCGGGCGCATCCCTGGGCCAAAGAAACCAATCTCCACCGGGCGCACATCAGCACCCGTTGCCATCATCCGCAAGATATCGCTGTTGCGCATTTGGCCTTGCATCACCCGCACATAGGCCACCACACCTTTGTAAGAATCATAGTGCGAGTCAAAAATCAACGCCTGCAATGGTTGTTGATCATCCCCACGCGGCGGCGGCACCTGTTGCACAATCGCTTCCAAGACCTCTTGCACATTCGTACCCTCTTTGGCTGAAATGCAAGGGATGCTCTCTGCCGGCACCCCTAACAACGCCTGCAAATCTTGTGCCACCTCTTCCGGGCGGGCCGAAGGCAAATCTATCTTGTTGATCACCGGGATAATCGTCAAATCAGAGTTCAACGCCAGATACAGGTTTGCCAGTGTCTGCGCCTCAATCCCTTGCGTTGCATCCACAACCAGCAACGCTCCTTCACAAGCCGCCAAGGCCCGGCTGACTTCGTAGTTAAAGTCAACATGCCCGGGCGTATCAATCAAATTGAGCTCATAGGAGTTGCCATCGCGCCCTACGTAATTCATCCGCACAGCGGAAGCCTTAATCGTCACGCCCTTCTCGCGCTCCAGGTCCATGCTATCCAACACCTGCTCAACCATATCTCGCTCTGAGATGGTACCCGTCAACTGCAACAAGCGATCGGCCAGCGTGGACTTGCCATGATCTACATGGGCAATGATACAAAAATTGCGAATATGCTGCGTACTCATAGACAGGCTAGTATACCCCAGGCATCACATCTTTTCCAGCAATTCCGTCTTCTTGCGCTGAAACTCCTCTTCGGTCAGCACCCCTCGCTGTCGCAAAGCGTCCAATTGCATAATCAACCCAGGAATATCGTCGCGTCCAGTGCTGACCGCCGGCTGCGTCGTCCGTCGCACAGGCACATCATCACGATCTTGCGCCATCTCCTCTTTGGCGTTCAGCATCGCTGTCTTAAAACGAACCGGATCGCCAATGCGACGGAACAAATTTGCCCCCAATTCACTAGCCGTCAGAATTTGAATATCGCCATAATTAAACATCCGCCCCCAAAACGACTGAACCATCTTCACATCGTTCACTTTCTCAAGTGAAGAATCCGTCACCGTCTTATCCAGAATGCCGGAAATCTGAATCACTCGTCGGTTTGTCACAATGTATTGGCGATTGGTCCAAACCAAAATATCGCGCACCATGGTAATCAGTGGCACCAACATCAAAATCAACCCCAACGCAAACAGTGGATTGACCGCCGCAGCCAGGAAACCAAAACCCCCGCCCAACAACAAGATCAGGAAAACCTCCAACACAATTGAGCTAATCAGCACAAAGGAATGCTGTCGTGTCACAAGCAAGATTCTTTCCTGTTCGCCCAAAAGCCGTCGAATATAATCCGTCATGAGCCACCTCCAACAAATCGAATACGTTTATTCTACACGCGAATGATCTTCTTTGGTTGCATCTTGAACCCATCTTTGCCAGTCTTCAGCAAGAATTGGCTGCGCGCACACGTCCAACCAAACCAAAAATTCCACATTCCCCTTTGGCCCCAACAAAGGCGAACGAATGAAACCGCGCGGGCGCAACCCCAAACCGACTGCGCAGTTCAGCACATCCAACACCACCCGACGGTGAATCTCCGGATTGCGAATCACCCCATCACCGCGCCCCACCTCTTCGCGCCCCGCCTCAAATTGCGGCTTAATCAGCGCCACAACCTGCCCATCCGCTGTTAACCAGCCGCGCAATACCGGCAACAGCAATTGCAAAGAGATAAATGAGGCATCCACTGTCACGAACTGCACCGGTTCAACCAATTGCACCACATGTCGCGCATTGGTATTCTCCATCACCACCACCCGACTGTCGTTGCGCAAACGTTCATCCAAAATACCTTCGCCCACATCCAGCGCATACACCCGTCGCGCCCCTGCCTGCAACAAACAATCCGTAAACCCACCGGTTGAAGCACCTACATCGGCACAAACCCACCCCGACAAATTTTGCAATCCAAATGCATCCAAAGCTGCCTGCAATTTTTCGCCACCGCGCGATACAAATCGCGGCGGCGCCTCCAATTCCAGACACGCATCTTCCGCAACCTGTACGCCCGGTTTGCGAATGATCCGTCCGTCCACGCGCACCTTGCCATCCATCACCAGGCGCTGCGCCAACGAACGGCTGTTCGCCAGACCACGTTCAGTCATCAACACATCCAATCGCTGCTTCATAACCGTTCTTCGATTATACCCGCAACCGGGCTTTAACATTTGTCTTACAACCTTGCAAAACAGGATATTTGTCACCTGCTCAAGCACCGCAAAGTACAGTATAATTCAAATGAAAATGATAAGGTATGCCTTATCATTCAAACCATCAGGAAAATTCATCATGCAAAAAGAGAATCTTGAAATGTATGTCGGCGTCATTTACCGTTTGCGCGCGGATGCAAACACTCCCGTGCCACTGCCGAAGTTAAAGGCTTATTTTGGCTTCACTCTCATCTCAATTCACGAGATGATCCAAAAACTTGAGGGAGCACAGCTTGTCCACTACATCCGTTACAAAGGCGTCACCCTCACCGCGCAAGGGGAACAAATTGCAGCAGCCCTCATCCGCCGTCACCGCATTTGGGAACGTTTTCTCAACGATCAGCTCGGCATCCCCATCGAGCAAGTCCACGAAATTGCCGATGCACTCGAACATGCCGCCCCAGAACTCGTCACCGAGCGCCTCGCTGCCTTGCTTGGCGAACCCGAATCCTGCCCTCATGGCTCTCACATTCCCCATTCCCAAACCGCATGAAAACCCTTTCTTCTCTCCCTCTCATTGAACTCGAACCCGGTAACATGGGCTATGTCCGGCAATTGCAAGGCGGGCGCGCCGTTGTTGGTCGTTTGGCTGCCTTAGGCTTCACCCCCGGCGCACCGGTTACATTAATCCGCAAACAACACCGCGGCCCCCTCCTCGTCAGCGTACGCGGCACCCAAATTGCACTCGGCCAACAAGAAGCCCAACATGTCTTGCTCAGTCCAGCTGACAACGAAGAGCCCACTTCTGCTCTTGACAATGCTTCCCCATGTTACACCATTGCCCTGGCCGGTCAACCCAATGTCGGCAAATCAACCGTCTTCAA